>JASFPB010000051.1:0-10472 GCA_050116235.1 Chromatiales bacterium
GCTTCACCGGGAAAGCGCCGCAGGGCGATACTCACTGCACGGGTCGACCACTGCCTGAGCCCCTCGCTGATCAACGGCTGATCGATGTCGACCCGCCAGCCGGATGCCTCGCGCAACCACCGGAAGTGCCCGCCGAGCGAGTCGAGTTCGAGGGTTGGCGCCTCGGTCACACGTAACGATCGAAAGCGCAGATTCCTGGCCAGCAGGCGACCTTCGAGACGCTCCAGGCGACCCTCTTCCCAATGGCTCCAGGCCTCCATATTCGCATTGCCACTCTCCAGGTCGTAGTGCCCCGGGATGCGGTTCTCCAGAAGCCACGCAAGATTCAGGCTGGACGTGCGCATGTAGATATCGCCTGACCAGAAAATCAGATTCAGCTCGTTGCGTATGGCAAGGTCCGCAATGAGCGTCATCTCACCCTGCTGCCCGTCCTCCACAGACAGCGATGACGCCAGCCTGTAACGATCGTCGCGCTTTTCGATCTCGACAGTAACGGGTGAGAGGTGAAGCGGACGCGACTTGCTCAGGAGGTCCACAAGGGTAACGCGCGCATCGCTGATCCGCAGGTAGTCAGGCTGGAGCAGCAGGGGGCTGATGATTGCCTTATCGTTCTCCTGCATTCCGGGAGCAGTCGCCGCCTCCTTTTGCTCCTCGATACCATGAACGGATAAGGAGCCGTCCTCATGACGGATCAGAACGAGGTGAATACCCGAAACACTGATTTCGTCGGGAGTGAGATTGCGGTAACGCAGCAGTTCGAGCAGGCTGAACCGTAACACGACCCTCTCTGCCCGGAGGTTGGCGCGAGCGCGTTCCCTGTCATAGAGCCGCAGGTTTCGCATGACGATCGCGGGGCCGTCGCCGCGCCAGATAACGAAGAGGCTATCCGCCTCGATTGGCTGCCCGGCCAGTTCACCGAGATGGGCGATGATTTCTTCCTGATGCTGCTCGATCCAGACGGGGAGCGCATAGCGCGCCAGGCTCAACATGAGGGCAGTCAAGACCAGCAGCGTGACGGCGATTCTGACGATCCAGCGCATGGTGGACGGATGGTTCTCCTTACTGGCGGCTCACAAGGCCCGCACGGAGCGCTCAACGCATGCGGGCTTGCGGGTACTCACCAGTGGACGGGCGCGCCTGCCTGTTAGAGCAGCACGATGTCATATTGTTCCTGCGTGTAGAGTTGCTCGGCCTGCAGACGAATCGACTTGCCGATGAACTGTTCGAGCTCGACGAGACTCCCCGACTCCTCGTCGAGCAGCAGATCCACGACCTCCTGCGAGGCGAGGATCAGCAACGACTCGACATCGAACTGTCGCGATTCACGCAGGATTTCACGAAAAATTTCATAGCACGTGGTCTCGACTGTCTTCTGCGTGCCACGACCACTGCAACAGGGACAGGGTTCGCAAAGGACCTGGCCAAGTGATTCACGTGTGCGCTTGCGCGTCATCTCGACAAGGCCCAGCGCGGAGACTTCAGTGATCTGGGTCTTTGCATGATCACGCGCAAGACACTTCTCGAGCGCACGCATGACCTGGCGCTTGTGTTCGTCCTCGGCCATGTCGATGAAATCGATGATGATGATGCCGCCGAGATTGCGCAACCTCAGCTGGCGGCAGATCGCCTGCGCTGCCTCGAGGTTGGTCTTGAAGATCGTCTCCTCGAGCGTCCGGTGACCAACGAAAGCCCCTGTGTTGACGTCGACCGTGGTCATCGCCTCGGTCTGGTCGATAATGAGATAGCCTCCGGACTTCAGGTCAACCTTGCGCTGCAAGCCCTTCTGGATCTCGTCCTCGACCCCGTAGAGTTCGAAAATCGGTCGCTCCCCCGGATAATACTCGATGCGCTCGCTTATTTCGGGAATGAACTTGCCGGCAAACTCGAGCGCCTTTTCGTAGGTCGCGCGCGAGTCGATGCGGATCTTTTCGACGCTGGTATCTGTCATGTCACGCAGGGCGCGCAGCGCAAGTGGCAGGTCGTTATGGACTTTCTCCTGCGTGCCTGCCTTGTCACACCTCTCGCTGATCGATTCCCAGAGCCGCGTCAGGAATAGCATGTCTGCGCGCAGAGCCATGTCATCGACACCCTCTGCAGCCGTTCTGGCGATAAAACCGCCCTTGAGTTCATGTTCGCGCACGAAGCCCTCGAGTGACTTGCGCAGGCGCGTACGTTCCTGCTCGTCCTCGATTTTCTGGGAAACACCGATGTTACTGTCTCCCGGCAGGAAGACCAGGTAGCGTGAAGGTATGGAAAGATTGGTGGTGAGGCGTGCGCCCTTGCTGCCGAGCGGGTCCTTGACGACCTGGACAATAATCGGACTGCCGGTCTGGACCAGATCAGAGATGTTCGGGTTCTCGATACCCCTGGTGTTTGCAATATCCGAAGCATGCAGGAATGCCGCGCGCTCGAGGCCCGCATCGATGAAAGCGGCCTGCATCCCGGGCAGTACACGGCATACCTCGCCCTTGTATATGTTGCCGACGATACCCCGTTTTTTTGTACGCTCGACAATGACTTCCTGCACCACCCCGTTTTCGATGATGGCGACACGGGTTTCGGGGGGTGTCACATTGACGAGAATCTCCTCACTCATTCACTCTTTTCCTGAAGAAGCCTGATCCCCGCGCCGCGCAGCAACTCCGAGGTCTCATACAGCGGTAACCCCATGATACCTGAATAACTGCCGCTGATTGCGCAGATGAACATCGCTGCCTGTCCCTGGATGGCATAGCCGCCTGCCTTGTCGCACGGCTCACCTGTCTCCCAGTAGGCAAGCATCTCCTCATCGCTGACCTCGCGAAAGGAGACTTCACTGATGCTTGTCATGAGCGAGCGTTGCTCTCCATGAAGAAGGCTGACTGCCGTGATGACCTCGTGGGTGCTTCCGGACAGCAGGCTGAACATCTCCAGGAAATCGGCCTTGTCCCGCGGCTTGCCGAGAATGCGTGAGTGCATGATGACATCGGTATCGGCCCCGAGAACGGTGCGTCCCGGCACCAGTTCAGCGACAGACCCCGCCTTCTCTTCGGCCATGCGCCTGACGTAATCGAGAGGTGCTTCATTTTCGCGGGCCTTCTCGTCGATCTGCGAGGGCATCACCTCGCAATCGATGCCGATCTGTGAAAGCAGCGCCACTCTGCGTGGCGAAGCCGAGGCAAGGACGATGCGTTGGGGCATGGAATCTCCCTGGGATAGTGTGAGCAGTCGCGGGCGGCGCTGGAACTATCCCAGAATACCGACTATCTTTCCAGAGTATTCCGGAATCGATGCCATGAACTCCCTGACAGTCACAAGCCGCGATCCCGCGATCGTTGCACAGGTTCGTATCCGTTGCTCGAGTGACCCCTGGGCTTCCGAGCAACTCTGCGCTGCGCGCGGCGATTTTTTCACCGCCATGCGCATCATGTTTGCACCTGACAGGAGAACACGGCTGGAGATTGCCCTGCAGTTCTTCAGTCGCCGCTACCCGGAACAGCAGGGCCGCGCCACGCTATGCGCCGGATATGCCCTGCATCATGCCCGCACTATCGCCTTGCGTGGTGAATGCTGGTTTGTCGATCATCGTGACATGGTGCGTTTTGCGAGACTCGATTTCCCGGATTATCACAGCACACCGTTCCGGCCCCTGTTCACGCTGACAACCTGAAGCCATGCAGACGTTCGACGGCTTTCCGAAAGATCTCTACCCCTTCCTGCGCGCCCTTCGAAAGAACAACAACCGTGAATGGTTCAACGCCAACAAGCAACGCTATCGCGATGCCATCCTCGCACCCGGTATGGCCTTCATCGAGGCCATCGGCGAGCGGCTCGGCGAAGTCAGCCCGCACTTTCGCGCCATCGCGAAAAGCAACGGCGGCTCCATGTTCCGTATCTACCGCGATGCGCGTTATGCCCGGGGTCAACCCTACAAGGAAAACATCGGTTTTCATTTTCGCCACGAACTGGGACGGGATGCCCACGCGCCCGGTTACTACGTGCACATCGAGCCGAAGCTGACCATCATCGGTTGTGGCGTCTGGATGCCGCCCTCGCCGGCACTGGCAAAAATCCGCTCCTTTATCGATGACAACCCCAGTGCCTGGAAAAAGGCGCGTGACGACAAAACACTCCGCATGCGTTTCGATGAAATCGGGGGCGACCGACTGAAACGTCCGCCGCGGGGCTATCCCGCCGACCATCCGCTGATCGAGGACCTGAAACGCAAATCCTTCTTTGTCATGCAGGAACACAAGCCGGCTCTTGCGAGCAGCGCGGATCTTGTCGACGAATCGATCGCTGCGTTCAGGGATGCCGACCCGCTGATGCGCTATCTCTGCATGGCGCTTGGTGCGGAATTCTAGATCGGTTCGAGCAAAGTTTTTTACCACAAAGAACAAAAAGGCCCCCATCAATACAGCCATCGCTGGCATGCCATATCAGGGTGCCAGAAGACCGATACAATCCTCGCTAAAGTCGTGATTGGCGTGCCTACTTCACATAGAAATTACAAGTCGGCCTGCAGAGCGATCAGCAATGGCAGAGTCATAACCAGGCTGTGAAACAAGCGTGGCAATACCGGTTCTTGAGATCGCCACGTCGGCCTGTGGCCTCCTCGCGATGACACTTTTCTCGATGTGGCGTCAGAAACAAACCTTTGTATACTTCGTGTTCTTAGTGGTGACTAATCCTGTTCCGGATCGATCCTGAAACTGTAGCCGTGTTTCTCGAAACCCAGCGATTCGTAAAAGGCATGCGCTCCGGTACGGCGCAGGTTCGATGACAGCATCATCTTGTAACAGCCTTTCTGTCTGCAGAGTTCCAGCGCATGTTCCATCATCGCCCTGCCGACTCCGCGGCGTCGGCATTCAGGTTCGACCACGACATCCTCGACGATGCCGGAAGGCGTGCCGCACTCGCCGAGGTTGTCCATGATGAGAAGCGCGAAGGTCCCGGCAAGCTTTCCGTCTGTCTCGGCCAGGTAGAGCCGGTAATCGGGGTAGCGCCGGATGCGCTCGAACAGCCTCTCCGCATCCTCAACCGCCAGCGCCCTGCCGTCGAGCGCACGTGCATAGAGATCGAGAATTCGGGACAGGTCCTGCCTGGTCGCTTCCCTGAAGGTCAGACTCTCATTCATCGCCTTCCTCTTTTACTGCGTCGAGGCAGAGTTGCCAGTATGCCGTATCGATGAGTTCGCCGAACTTGCGGCCGACACCCTCGAGCACGCCTGTGCGCTTGAAACCCAGCATTGCGTGGAATCGTTCGCTGTTCTCGTTGGGCAAGGCGATAACACCGATGATCCTGCTGATGCCGTAACCGGGTGCAAGTTCGATGAGCCGGCGATAGAGAGCCGTGCCGATCCCCCTGCCTGTGGCATCCGGCAGGAGGTAAACCGAGGATTCTGCGACATGGTCATAGGCGGCACGCGAACGGAAACGCGCAAGGTAGGCATAGCCCAGCAGCCGGCCCTCCTCTCTCCAGGCTATCCAGGGATAGGATTGCGTGATCTGCCCGATACGTCGCATCATCTCGTCGGTGCTGACAGGATCGACCTCGAACGTCACCCGTGAATTGCGAATATACGAATTGTAGAGTGCCGCGATTGCCTCTGCATCGGCTGCTGTGACCTCGTCAATCATCCGGATTTCCCGCTCCCGGGCTGGCTTCTTGACCTTCATATTCTATCTGATTGACTCTTGTCATCATGGTGCAACCTGCGGCAACGTATCATCATCCTGATTGTCCTTACACAACTGAAATATAGGTAATGGCCATGAAATACGTCTACGCTTTCGAAGAAGGCGACGGAAAGAATAAAACACTCCTGGGTGGCAAGGGTGCCAACCTGTGTGAAATGACCCAGTTCGGTCTCAATGTACCGCCGGGTTTCGTCATCTCAACGGAGGCCTGTCTTGCCTATCTGGACAGCGGCTCGACCGCCCTGCCGGATGGCATCATGGACGAAGTCCGCTCCCAGATGCAGCAGGTGGAGGAAAAGACCGGCAAGGGCTTCGGTGATGCCGAAAACCCGCTGCTCGTCTCCGTGCGTTCAGGCTCGGCACTCTCGATGCCGGGGATGATGGATACAATACTCAATCTCGGCCTGAACGACGAAACCCTCAGAGGCGAGATTGCACAGACAGGCGACCCCCGCTTTGCCTACGACGCCTGGAGACGTTTCATCCAGCTTTTCGGCAAGGTCGCCATGAACGTCCCGGACGAACTTTTCGACAAGGAGTTCGAAGAGGTGAAGGCGCAGGCACATGTCACAGAGGATGTCGGCCTGTCGGCGGACAACCTGAAAGAGATCTGCGACCGCTTCCTGAAAGTCTTCGAACAACACACCGGCCGGCCTTTCCCGCAGGACCCCTTCGAACAGCTCGAAATTGCCATACAGGCTGTCTTCCGCTCATGGATGGGCAAGCGTGCCGTCGATTACCGGCGCGAGTTCAACATCACTTCCGACATGGCCAACGGCACGGCCGTCAACATCTGTACGATGGTCTTCGGCAACCGGGGCAACGACTCGGCCACAGGCGTCGCTTTCACGCGCAACCCTGCCACCGGTGAAAACCTGCTCTTCGGCGAATACCTCGTCAATGCCCAGGGCGAGGATGTTGTCGCCGGTATCCGCACCCCCAAACCGATCTCCTATCTCTCCCGGGAGATGCCCGAGATGGCTCGCCAGCTCGAGGAACTGCGCCAGAATCTCGAGGAGCACTACCACGAGGTCCAGGATTTCGAATTCACGATCGAGCGCGGAATACTCTACTGCCTGCAGACACGCAACGGAAAAATGAACGCGCCGGCCATGGTGCGGACCTCTGTCGAGATGCGCGAGGAAGGGCTCATCGATACTGCCCAGGCACTGCTCAGGATCGACCCGACGCTGCTCGAGCAAATGCTTTATCCGCGTCTTGACAACAAGGCCAACGCCAAGCCGATTGCGCAGGGCCTTCCCGCATCGCCCGGCGCAGCCACAGGGATTGTCGTCTTCGATGCCGACCGCGCCGAGATCATGGGCAAACAGCAGGGCCACAAGGTCATTCTGCTGCGCGAGGAGACGAAGCCCGAGGACATTCACGGCTTCTTCGCTTCCCAGGGCATCCTCACAAGCCGCGGCGGCAAGACCTCGCACGCTGCCGTTGTCGCTCGCGGCATGGGCAAGCCTTGCGTTGCCGGTGCCGAGGGCATCCATGTCGACGTCTCCCGGCGCGTTGCCGAGATCGGCGAGGTCATCATCGAGGAAGGCGATGTGATCACGATCGATGGCAGCTCCGGGAATGTCTTTCTGGGTAGCATCCCGATGGTCGAACCCGACTTCACCGAGGAGCTCAACCGCCTGCTGCGCTGGGCTGACGAGGAGTCGCGTCTCAAGGTCATGGCCAATGCCGACAGCCCGACGGACGCGCGCCGCGCACTGAAATACGGCGCCACGGGCATCGGCCTCTGTCGTACCGAGCGGATGTTCAACGCCGTCGATCGGCTGCCGACCGTGATCGAGATGATCGTCGCTGATAATGCCGAAGAGCGTGAGGCAGCACTCGACAAGTTACTGCCCATACAGCGCGATGACTTCAAGGAACTCTTCGAGATCATGGCGCCGATGCCCGTGACGATCCGTCTGCTGGATCCGCCGATTCACGAATTCCTTCCGACCGAGAGCCAGCTCGAGGAGGATATCGCCAGGCTGAACCATCTGCAGCAATCAGTCGATGGCATGTCGGTGCTTGCATCCAGCGTCATGCTGCTTGCCGATCCGAACGAGGCACGGGAAACATCCGATTACCTTCGCGGGATGGTGGATGCATCCCTCGTCACCCGTGCCATCGAGAAGAAGGAGCAGATGCTGCGCAAGGTCCGCATCCTGACGGAGACCAACCCGATGCTCGGTCACCGGGGCGTGCGGCTCGGCATCACTTTTCCGGAGATCTACGCCATGCAGGTGCGTGCCATTCTCGAAGCCACCGCAGACTGCACGGCTCGCGGCCTCAATGTGAACCCGCGAATCATGGTGCCGCAAGTCTGTACCCACGAGGAGTTACGCCTCGTACGCAAGGCCGTGGATCAGATCCACAAGGAAGTCGAGCAGGCTTCCGGCCAGCCGGTTCGCTTCCAGTTCGGGACCATGATCGAGGTTGTTCGTGCCTGCATGCGAGCCGAATCGCTTGCCGGCGATGCCGACTTCTTCTCTTTCGGCACCAACGACCTGACACAGGCGACATTCTCTTTCTCGCGGGAGGATGCCGAAAACAAGTTCCTGCCGATGTACAACCGCATCGGTATCCTCAAGGACAATCCTTTCGAGGTTCTCGACGTCAAGGGGGTCGGCAAGCTCATGAAGCTGGCTGTCGAGTGGGGACGCGAGCTCAAGCCCAATCTCGATGTGGGCATCTGCGGCGAACATGGCGGACATCCGAAATCCATCGCCTTCTGCCATGAAGCGGGGCTCAACTATGTCTCCTGCTCGGCGCCACGCGTGCCGGTCGCGCGACTTGCCGCGGCCCATGCGAGCCTGCGCCCCGAAGGCTTTTTCAATGACAGGTAACAGCTGAGACACTCAAACATCGGTATGATGGATCAGCTTTTGAGAAAGTTGATCAGTTAACCGATGATCTCCCGCAGACAAGGGGGCGTGGGGAATCAAAAAGGATTCTTCCGTCCCCTTTTTTCATTTTAGGCACATTGACCCTTTAACGGGATCGTGATGGGATCGATAGATCCATCAGCAACCTGATCATGCCATGCCTTATGTTCGCATCGTTGTTCTGACATCACTGGCCATGATTGCATTTGCCTCCAATTCGCTGCTATGCCGAATCGCTCTGAAGGACACCGGCATTGACCCTGCGAGTTTCACAACTATCCGGCTGGTCTCCGGGGCAGTCATACTCTGGCTGATCGTCACAATGCGACGAAATACAAATGGCGGCAAAGGCAACTGGTTATCAGCGCTCGCACTGTTTATCTATGCAGCCGGGTTCTCCTTCGCCTACGTGAACTTGTCTGCATCAACAGGTGCGTTGCTACTGTTTGGCGCTGTCCAGGTAACCATGATTGGTCTGGGACTCCGGTCGGGAGAACGTTTGCAGAGTATGCAACTTGTCGGTCTTCTTCTTGCTCTTGCCGGCCTGGTGGGACTCCTGTCACCCGGTCTCTCAGCGCCGCCCCTGTCCGGATCCCTGCTAATGCTGATTGCCGGGGTGGCATGGGGTGTCTATTCATTGCGCGGCAAAGGAGCAGGTGATCCAATGAAGGTCACTGCGGGAAATTTTCTGCGCGCTGTTCCTTTTGCTGCAGTATTGAGCCTGCTGATGCAGGATGAGGTTTCTTTGGATATTGCCGGATTCTGGTACGCCATATTGTCCGGTGCCGTGGCTTCCGGAATTGGCTACGCGATATGGTACGCAGCATTACCGATGTTGAGAGTCAGCACCGCTGCGACTGTACAACTCAGTGTTCCGGTCCTGACAGCTCTCGGTGGTATTGCTTTTCTCGGGGAGTCCGTGACCCTGCGCCTGGTCCTGGCTTCCCTGGCGATACTCGGCGGAATCGGGCTTGTCATCCTCAAGAAAAAGGAAGGCGTTGCAAGATAAGCAGAGATTCCTGTCTGATGGCACCCGTCTCGGAGATCATTTTCGGGAAATAATCTCCGCCACCTTTCTCTACAGAAAGTCCGCCAGTTGAAGATAGTACTCCCGCTTTTCAGAAAGTGAGTTGTGCCCGGCATCCCGAATCGTAACCAGTCTGGCCACGCCGGGTGCAAATGCCTGTTCCAGCCGGCGACTCGACTCCGCCGGCACGATCCTGTCATCGCCTGCCACGAGGATGAGTGTCTTCGCATCGATTCGGGGCGCACGCTCTGCCGATGCGTAGCGTTCCCTGAGCAACAACCCTGCCGGGTAGAGCGGAAAAGCTGCTTTCGCAATACCTGCCAGACTGTCGAATGGTGTCACCAGTACGAGCCTGTCGATGTCTCTCTTTACAGCAAGCCATGTCGCGATGCCGCTTCCCAGGCTTCTGCCTATGACAGCGATACTCCCGTGGCGCGGACGGATGGCGTCATGGATATGCAACGCGTCTTCGTAGAGCACCTGCTCTCCGGGCTCTCCTGTGCTGCCGCCGTAACCCCGGTAATTGACCAGGTAGAGTGTCATGTCGGGCAAGGCCTGCGAAAGCTGTTTCGCGCTGTAGCCGACAGCTTCTGCGTTACCGCCAAAGTAGAGAACTGCCGCCTGCTTGCCGGGATTCATGACGTGGACACGAATACGCTGCCCGTCAATCCTGAAGAGTTCGGTATCAAGATCATGACGCGCAGGGGCAAACCCCGGGTAGTAGATCATGCGAGACTGGTTGAGATAGAGATAGAGACCGAACAGCAGGTAAACCGCACCCGCCAGAAGAAGCACTCCCAGCAGTAGCCGCTCAGGATTCTCCGGCATGATGCAGCGTGATCTGCTGGAACGGAATCTCCCAATCATGTTGCGTGGCAG
>JASFPB010000052.1:0-10311 GCA_050116235.1 Chromatiales bacterium
GGATAGAATTTTTTCTTCTCGATCAGGGAACGCACCATATTGCGATAGCTTGTTTCGGCTTTGGCAATCTGCTTTCGGGATGCAGCCGGGGCGGCTTGCGATGCTCCCGGAGGTTTGACGGGCGGTTGCTTTCTGGCCGGTTCTTTCACCGGTTCCGGTTTTCTCGATATTTTTTCCGGCTCGGGTTTCCTCTCTGGTTGAGTGACGGCCGTGGGGGATGCTTCGCGTGATATCTCTGGCGCAGGTTCAGGTTCGTGTGGTTTCTGCTGACCTGGTTCGATCTGTTCCCGGGGCTCCGGATCGGCAGTCTCCACGGGCTCCGGATCGGGCGTTTGCACGGGGTCGGACGCCTCGTTTGAGGCTTCCTGTGGAGCCGGTGGGGTCTCCGGAGTCGATTCGGCTTGAGGCTCGGTGCTGAACATACGCATATCCAGCACCAGGCGTGATTCCTCGGAAACAGGTGTGGTCGGCTCGTCGCGGCTCAGCAGGAAAGGGGTGATCATAGCGGCATGCACCACAAGGGATGCAAAGAAGCCGGCTGGCGCACACCAGGCGCATCTCATTGCGTGTTTCTGGTGATGATCGAGAGTTTTTCCATGCCACGCGACTTCAGTGTATCCATGACGGGTACGAAGGTGCCAAATTCCACGGCGGTATCAATACGCAGGCTGATATTTCGCTGCGGATCTGTCTCTCCGATGACCTCTTTCAAGCCGTCGAGAGTCGTGACCTCGCCGTCGAGATAGAGCAGCTGGTCAGCATCGATAGCGATCTCGAGCGGTTCCTCGAGTTGTTGTGCAGCGGCGGCCTCGGTTTCTGGTAACCGGATTTCCAGGTGGCCTGTCGAGATGAACGAGGCAGTCGTGAGCACGATTGCCAGGAGTACGAGCATGATATCGATGAAGGGGATGACATTGATCTGGTCAAACCGTTTCATGAACACCTCTAAAATTGTCTTTTTCCGCGATTGCGGCGTCAGCTCCGTGCTCGAACCTCATGTATCTCTCCATACACTGCGTGTCCCGGCTCTGTCATCCTGCTTCGCTCTACCGACTGCATCCCTGCAGTCGTGCGCGCGGGGCTTCCTTGCACTCACAAAAAAATCCGAATTTTCAGAGGTGCTCATCGCTTTGCAGGCGTTTCCAGTTGGCCGAGAGGACGTCGACTTTTCGCAGCAGGCCGTTGTAGATCATGATCGACGGGATCGCGACAAGCAGGCCGGCAGCGGTTGCCTTCAGCGCCAGCGCGAGCCCTGTCATGATCGCGGCCGGCTCGATATTGCTGCTCTGGCCGATATCATAGAAGGTGATCAGGATGCCAAAGACCGTACCCAGAAGTCCGACATAGGGGGCGTTCGAGCCGATTGTTGATATCCATGTCAGGTTGCGCGTCAGGGCGACGTTCAAGGTGTCAGCGTGATCGAAATCCCCGAGCCTGACACGCCAGTAGTAGATCAGGCGCTCGAAGGCAAACCAGACCATCAGGAAACTCATGAGGCCGAGGATCCCGAAGACGAAGTAGTCAAGCCAGGCTCGCAGGAAATCGATCATGGCTTCAGAACGCTGCTGTCAGCTTGAGCCAGGCAACGCGCCCGGGTTCATTGACCCTGATGGCATCCAGATCCATGAGGTTCGAGCGGCTCGCATGTTCGGCATAGGTCTTGTCGAAGAGGTTGTCGATGCCCCAGCGCAGGCTGAATGTCTCGTTCATGGCATAGCTCCCGTAGTAATCGAAGACGCCCCAGCCAGCGGTTTCCCCGACATAGAGAGGGCTCTCGGGATCAACGCGATCCTGCGAGTCCGCGAAGCGTACACGCGCACCATGCGTCCAGCGTCCACTGTAGTAATCGAGCTGGACCTTGCCGCCAAGGGGCGGAGTTTGTGCGATCGGACGGTCATCCGTGGTGTTGGTCGCGTGCACATAGGCGAGGGCAGCCGTCAGGTCGAGACCGGGGCGCAGTCGCCAGGTTCCCTCGATTTCGAGGCCATAGAGTTCCGCGTCGACATTGCGATAGATCTGCGCATCATCAGGCGCATAATCACGCAGGATGTAGTCGCTGACATCATCGTAGAAAAGGGCCGCATTGAAGCTGTAGATCCCCGTGCTTTGTGCGAGTCCGAGATCGAACTGGTGGTGCTTTTCGGGTTCGATGGCCGGATTGCCGACCCAGCGGTCTGCAGGGTTGGGACTCCACTTGTTCATGTAGCGCTCGGTGGCATCTGCTGTGCGCACGGTCCGGGAGAGGCCCGTGAAGAGTGTCAGGCCATGGTTGAGATCGATCTCGTAGCGCAGCAGGCCGCCGATGTTGGTCTCTGACTGGTCTTCCGCCTTCGTCCCGTAGTAGGTCATGTAGGCCATGTTTGCCGAGTACATGGGCATGGCGGGATTGGGGCTGGCATCAGCCAGCCCGGCAGAGGCGTCAACCTGGTCAAGACGCAGGCCATAGACGAGTCGGCGCCTGTCATCGAACTGCGTGGTCGCCTCTGCGAAGATGCCGAATTGCTGGATAGTTGCATCGGGCCAGAGGTAAAAGAGCTCCTGGGGCGGTGTCAGGTTCATGTTGAAGAGGGTTGCGTCGCGCACATTGCGCTGCAGATCGATGCCATAGATCACAGAGGTGTTCTGCATCGTCGAGGTGAGCACCAGGCGGCCGCCTGTCGTTTCGGATGTGGTGTCCGTCTCCCGCAGCATGGGCATTCCCATCATCACCGGCGGCTCACGCAGGCTGAAGTTATCCATGACGTGATCCACGTCCATGTAGTAGACCTCGGCCTTGATGTCATCGATCCATGCAATGTCCGGTTTGTCGAGGTAGCGCAGCTTGTAGAATGTCGCGGATTCCTCGGGACTGTCCATGCCGGAACCTGGATAGAGGGCATCGCTGAACTCGTTGCGTTCGATGGTCAGCTCGACCAGCCGGTCTTCGGTCGGTGTATAGCCAAGCACGATACCGGCCTGTTTGTGATCGAAGGCTGAGCGAACCTCGTTCCCGTCGCCATCCTCGTAATTGTCATTCTCCTTGAGTTCCGTGAAGAAGCGTACGTAGCCTTTCTCGCCGGATGCGATGACATCGGCAAGAAAATCGTATTTCAAATCATTGGTACTTGCAGCGCCGGTCACACGGCCGTGCAGACCTTCCTCTTCGGCAAGTGCACGGGTATCGCGTTCGAACAGCACGGTACCGCCACTGCCGCCACCTCCGTATTGCAGTGTCTGTACACCACGGATCACCACGACCTTCTCATAGGTTTCGAGTGCTGCCCAACTCGACGGTGGGTCCATCCGGTTGGGACAGCCACCGTGGACGTAAGCGCCGTCAAGCAGGATGTTGAGCTGTGTCTGGGACTGGCCACGGATGATCGGCTCAAGGCCGCGGCCACCGAAACGGCTCATGTTGACACCGTTGACCTGGCGCAGAAACTCGCCGCCATCTGCCGGTGTGCCTTTTGTTCGTGAGTATTCCTCGGGTTCGCTAATCGCCGGGTTGATGATGACGATATCCTCGACAATGATGGGCGAAAGTGTTTCTGCATCTGCAGTGACGGCAGTCAGCAGCATTGCTGTAACGAGGGGCGTGGTTCTTGAAATAATTCTCATTGCTCTTCTTCTGGTGTGACTCGTGGCGGGGAGTCTAGAAAAGCGGAAAGGTTCCAGACAGTGACAAAATGTCGCAGAAGGAGCCTTGCGGACGGGCAGGCAGGAGCGGCAGGGATCAGGGCAATGGTATGGCGGTCATCAGACTCGGGATGCGTGCGGGCAACCCGGGCATAAAAAAACCTGCCCGAAGGACGGGCAGGTCAGTGCTTAACCAGACAAAACATATCAAGGAGGATTGACATGGTTGGTTAGTCCGCAATGACAATATTGGACTGGCAGTAACTATAGGAGACTGCCCGCCGTGTCGAAAGTGACAAAATGTCGCACTTGAAGGGAATGGAAACCAGCCTTTTCGACAGCAGGCTTCGGACGGTTCTTCAGGTACCGCGGCCTCTTGACGGCAGCGGACCGGCCTGCTGCGAGCGTGGTGACTGTCGGCGTCCTATAGGTTTTTCTTATGCCTGCAAAGATATGCAGTTATTCCCTTGAGGGCGGAATGGGAATAGCATCATGTTGCTTTAAATTAGTGATAACCAAGTTAGAAGGAGGCAGTCGTGAACGAAATGCTGCTGTTGGCAATTATCTGCGCCATTGGGGCGATCGTCTATGGTCTGTGGTCGATCCGCTGGCTACTGGCCAAACCCGAAGGGGATGACACCATGCGTGCAATCTCCCTGGCAATCCAGGAAGGTGCGTCTGCCTACCTGAGACGGCAATACACCACGATCGCCATTGTCGGCGTCGTGCTTTTTGCGGTCATCTACTACTTCATCGAAGTCTACACGGCTGTCGGATTCGCCATCGGTGCGATTCTCTCCGGCGCCGCCGGCTTCATCGGAATGAATATTTCGGTCCGCGCCAATGGCCGGACTGCCGAAGCAGCCAAGATCGGTATGTCGCCGGCGCTGGATATCGCCTTCCGTGGCGGTGCCATTACCGGTATGCTTGTCGTGGGTCTCGGCCTGCTCGGTGTCGCCGGTTACTACCTGGTTCTGAGCGAGATGGGAGTCGAGGACACCCTGCATCCGCTTGTCGGACTGGCCTTCGGCGGCTCCTTGATCTCGATCTTTGCGCGGCTTGGTGGTGGCATCTTCACCAAGGGGGCCGATGTCGGCGCCGATATCGTCGGCAAGGTTGAGGCCGGAATTCCCGAGGATGATCCGCGCAACCCGGCTGTCATTGCTGACAATGTCGGTGACAACGTCGGCGACTGCGCCGGCATGGCTGCGGATCTTTTCGAGACCTATGCCGTGACTGTCGTTGCCACCATGTTGCTCGGTAGTCTCCTGGTTGCCGGCGCCGGTGAATCCGCGATTCTCTACCCGCTCGCGCTTGGCGGTGTCTCTATCATCGCCTCCATTATCGGTGTTTTCATGGTCCGCACCAAGAAGAGCACGCCGAAGATCATGGCTGTGCTCTACCGCGGCCTCGTCGTAGCAGGTCTTCTCTCGATTGCCGGCTTCTACGGTGTCACCGAGTGGATGATGGCGGATAACGGACAGTTCACGACCATGGAGCTGTTCGGCTCGGCACTGATCGGCCTCTTGCTGACGGGCGCCATGGTTGTCATCACCGAGTACTACACAGCAACCGACTATCACCCGGTACGCCACATTGCCGAGGCTTCGACCACGGGTGACGGTACCAACGTGATTGCCGGACTCGGCGTCTCGATGAAATCGACAGCATTGCCGGTAATCGTCGTCTGTCTCTCGATCTGGACAGCCTACTCGCTGGCCGGTCTCTATGGCATCGCGATTGCTGCCACCTCCATGCTCTCCATGACTGGCATCATCGTTGCACTCGATGCCTATGGTCCGATCACTGATAACGCAGGCGGTATCGCCGAGATGGCCGAGCTCGATGAGAGCGTGCGCAATGTCACTGATCCGCTGGATGCCGTCGGTAACACCACCAAGGCTGTCACCAAGGGGTACGCTATCGGTTCCGCCGGCCTTGCGGCACTCGTGCTGTTTGCAGATTACACGCACGGTCTCGAAAAAGCCGGTCTGTCACTCTCGTTCGATCTGTCCGATCACATGGTCATCATCGGTCTCTTCATTGGCGGCCTGGTGCCTTATCTTTTTGGTTCGCTCGCCATGGAGGCTGTCGGACGTGCCGCAGGCGGTATCGTCAACGAAGTTCGCCGCCAGTTCCGCGAAATGCCGGGTATCATGGATCGCAGCCAGAAGCCTGATTACTCGAAGGCTGTCGATATGCTGACGATTGCGGCCATCAAGGAGATGATCATCCCGTCATTGCTGCCGATACTGATACCGGTTGCTGTCGGCCTGCTGCTAGGTCCCGTGGCCCTCGGAGGCGTGCTCCTTGGCTCCATCGTCACCGGAATTTTCGTGGCTATCTCCATGACCACCGGTGGTGGTGCCTGGGACAATGCCAAGAAGTACATCGAGGACGGTAACCATGGTGGCAAGGGTTCCGATGCGCACAAGGCTGCAGTCACGGGCGATACGGTCGGCGATCCCTACAAGGATACCGCCGGACCTGCGATCAACCCGCTCATCAAGATCATCAACATCGTTGCTTTGCTGATCATCCCGCTGATCGCCTGATCATTATTGGTTAAGGTGTGCAAGGCCCCGGTTTCCGGGGCCTTGCTGTTTCTGCTCGCGGGAAACAGGCCGGGCCGCGATAAGCAGGCATGACATCAGGATTGCGCTTTTTCCAGTCCGGTATTGTCATTCCTCAACCCGTCGCGGCTTGCTGTCAGACAACCTGCGCAGTAGAATGAAAACATCCAACAGATATCCACAGCGGGACGGCCAAAAGTTTGTCCCGCTTTTATTGTGCCCTGGAGACAGTAACGGTGAGTAAACCCGCGCTTCTGGTGCTGGAAGACGGAAGCGTCTTCCGCGGACGGTCAATCGGTGCTGACGGAGAGACCGTCGGTGAAGTCGTTTTCAATACAGCCATGACCGGCTACCAGGAAATCCTCACTGATCCATCCTATTCCAGGCAAGTCGTTACCCTGACCTATCCTCACATCGGTAATACCGGCACCACTCCGGAGGACGAGGAGTCCCCCCGGGTTCATGCAGCCGGCCTCGTGATCCGGGACCTTGCGATGACGGCGAGTAGCTGGCGTAACAGGGAGCCGCTTCAGGATTACCTTTCCCGCCAGGGTATCGTCGGCATCGCAGATGTTGATACACGTCGCCTGACGCGCATTCTTCGCGAGAAGGGGGCGCAGAATGGCTGCATCATCGCCGGTGATACCCCCTCCGAAGAGCAGGCGCTGGCAGCTGCAAGAGCATTTCCGGGCCTCAAGGGCATGGATCTGGCGAAAGAGGTCACCACGCAGGCAAGTTACGAGTGGACAGAAAAAAGCTGGTCTCTCGTCGAGGGACACCAGTCCACCACCGATGCTGACCTGCATTTTCACGTTGTGGCTTATGACTATGGCATCAAGCGCAACATACTGCGCATGCTCACAGATCGTGGTTGCCGGGTGACCGTGGTGCCGGCCACGACCCCGGCAGACGAGGTTCTTGCCATGAAGCCCGATGGCATCTTCCTCTCCAACGGTCCAGGCGACCCTGAACCCTGTGACTATGCGATCGAGGCCATACAAAAGATTCTCGAGACGGGTATCCCTCTCTTCGGAATCTGTCTCGGACACCAGCTGCTTGGCCTTGCAAGCGGCGCGAGCACGGTGAAGATGAAATTTGGCCATCATGGTGCCAACCACCCGGTGCAGGATCTTGAAAGCAAGATGGTCATGATCACGAGCCAGAATCATGGCTTTGCTGTAGACGAAGCGACGCTGCCCGGGAATCTGGTTGCCACGCACAAGTCGTTGTTCGACGGTTCCCTGCAGGGTATCCATCGTACAGACAAACCCGCATTCAGCTTTCAGGGACATCCTGAGGCAAGCCCGGGGCCGCACGATGTGGCGCCGGTTTTCGATCATTTCATCGAGCTGATGAGCCAGTAAGCAGTATCTCGACAGAGGAGACCAAGCATGCCTTTAACACACCATCCGCTGGTCAAGGAATTTCCGGATCACAAGGACGATATTCATCGCCTGAAGATGGAGAACAACTATTTCCATAACCTGATGGACAAGTACGAAGAACTCGACAAGGAGATCTTCCGCATCGAGGATGGTAGCGAGCCGACGGAGGACCTGATTGTCGAACAGCTCAAGAAAGAACGCCTTGCGCTCAAGGATGAACTCTTCCAACTGATACAGGCTGGCTGAAGCAGGCGACTAGATGCCCAAACGCAATGACATCGAGACCATACTGATCATTGGTGCAGGCCCGATCGTTATCGGCCAGGCATGCGAGTTTGACTATTCCGGAGCCCAGGCCTGCAAGGCCCTGCGAGAAGAGGGCTTTCGTGTCGTGCTGGTCAACTCCAATCCGGCCACGATCATGACCGATCCCGACTCGGCAGACGCTGTCTATATCGAGCCGATCAACTGGGAGACTGTTGCCCGGATTATCGAAAAGGAGCGTCCCGATGCGCTTCTGCCGACAATGGGTGGACAGACAGCACTGAATTGCGCGCTCGATCTTGTACGCGAGGGCGTGCTGGAGAAGTATGGCGTGGAACTGATCGGTGCTTCGCGTGACGCGATCGACAAGGCCGAGGACCGTGACCTCTTTCGCCAGGCGATGCACAAGATCGGCCTCGACATGCCGCGCTCGGCAATTGCACACAGTCTCGAAGAGGCCTTCCAGGTGCAGGCATCTATCGGTTATCCGACCATTATCCGCCCCTCTTTCACGATGGGGGGGAGTGGTGGCGGTATCGCTTACAACAAGGAGGAGTTCGAGGAGATCTGCAAACGCGGACTCGATCTCTCGCCGACCAACGAACTGTTGATAGAGGAATCGATTCTCGGGTGGAAAGAGTACGAGATGGAAGTCGTGCGGGACCACAGGGACAACTGCATCATTATCTGCTCCATCGAAAACCTCGACCCGATGGGGGTCCATACGGGCGACTCGATTACAGTCGCTCCGGCGCAGACGCTCACCGACAAGGAATACCAGATCATGCGCAACGCCTCTCTGGCGGTTCTGCGAGAGATCGGTGTCGACACCGGCGGTTCGAACGTGCAGTTCGCGATCAACCCCGACAACGGCCGCATGATCATTATCGAAATGAATCCGCGGGTGTCGCGCTCCTCGGCGCTGGCCTCGAAGGCGACCGGCTTCCCGATCGCGAAGGTCGCCGCCAAGCTCGCCGTGGGTTATACCCTCGACGAACTCAGCAACGAGATCACCGGTGGTGTCACACCGGCTTCCTTCGAGCCCTCCATCGACTACGTCGTAACCAAGGTCCCGCGTTTTGCCTTCGAAAAATTCCCCAAGGCCAACGATCGACTGACGACCCAGATGAAATCTGTCGGCGAGGTCATGGCAATAGGACGCACCTTCCAGGAGTCTTTGCAAAAGGCGCTTCGCGGCCTCGAGACCGATAGATGCGGTTTCGACGAGATATTCGAAGATTTTGATCCGGGCAAGAAGGAAGATCTGAATCGACTCAGGAACGAGCTGCGCCAGCCAGGGCCTGACAGGCTCTGGTATGTCGGCGAAGCCTTTCGTCATGGTATGAGCATGGATGATGTCCACCAGGTCACCATGATCGATCCCTGGTTCCTCGTGCAGATCGAGGACATCATCAAGACTGAATCCGACATTGCCGAGACGCAACTCGACGCAGTCACGCGCGATCAGATGCTCGGCTGGAAGCGCAAGGGCTTTTCCGACGAGCGCATGGCTGCAGTCATGGGCATTGCCGAATCGGAAGTCCGCAAGCGGCGTTACGACCTCGACGTGCGTCCCGTCTACAAGCGCGTCGACACCTGTGCAGCGGAGTTCGCCTCGAGTACTGCCTACATGTACTCCACCTACGAGGAGGAGTGCGAGGCGGATGTGTCCGACAGGGAGAAGATCATGGTGCTCGGGGGTGGCCCGAACCGTATCGGACAGGGCATCGAGTTCGACTACTGTTGTGTGCATGCGGCCTTTGCATTGCGCGAGGACGGCTACGAGACCATCATGGTCAATTGCAACCCCGAAACCGTCTCGACCGACTACGACACCTCCGACCGTCTCTATTTCGAGCCGCTGACACTCGAGGATGTCCTCGAGGTGATTCACAAGGAGCAGCCGAAGGGGATCATCGTGCAGTATGGCGGCCAGACACCGCTCAAGCTCGCCGAGGCCCTCGAGGAGGCCGGAGCCCCGATCATCGGTACAAGCCCCGATGCAATCGATGCTGCCGAGGACCGTGAGCGTTTCCAGAAAATGATCGACAAGCTCGGTTTGCTGCAGCCGCCCAACAGGATCGCCACAGATGCCGAACAGGCTGTCGGGCTGGCGGAGGAGATCGGTTATCCGCTCGTCGTGCGACCCTCCTACGTACTTGGTGGCCGCGCCATGGAGATCGTCTACAACGAGGAAGACCTGCGCCGCTACATGCGCGAGGCCGTACAGGTCTCGAATGACCACCCGGTGCTGCTCGACCGGTTCCTCGATGATGCCATCGAGATCGATGTCGATGCCATCTGTGACAGCAAGGATGTGCTGATCGGCGGCATCATGGAGCACATCGAGCAAGCCGGCGTGCACTCCGGCGATTCAGCCTGCTCCCTGCCGGCATACACACTCTCCGAGGCGATCCAGCATCGCCTGCGTGAGCAGATCCGCAGGATGGCGCTCGAGCTCAACGTTATCGGAC
>JASFPB010000053.1:0-10220 GCA_050116235.1 Chromatiales bacterium
CAGCGGCCGTGCTCATGCTGCAGGTCTACATGGACAACAACGCCGAGGCCTTCACATCGAGTCTCGAGCGTGCCGACATGCGGCTGCTGTTTCTCTGCATCATTCTCGGCGTGACGAGCTGGACCGGGCTCTGTCGCCTGCTGCGCGGGGAGTCACTGAAGATCAGGGAGCTCGACTACGTCCAGGCAGCCCAGGCGTTTGGTGTCGGCCATTTCCGCATTCTCATGCGCCACCTGGTACCGAACGTCATGCATATCGTGCTGATCGCAGTGGTGCTCGATTTCAGCGGGCTGGTGCTTGCCGAGGCGGTGCTCTCCTATATCAATATCGGCGTCGATCCGACGACGAACAGCTGGGGCAACATGATCAACAGCGCGCGCCTCGAGATGGCCCGCGATCCCATTGTCTGGTGGAGCCTGTTTGCCGCCTTTGTTTTCATGTTCAGCCTGGTACTGGCCGCCAACCTCTTCTCCGATGTCGTCCGTGACGCCTTCGATCCGCGTCTCAAAGGAAAACTCTGATGACCGAACCCGTCCTGCGCATCGAAAACCTCACCACGCAGATCGGCCACGGCAAGGACACCGTCACGCCGGTCAGTGATCTCAGCCTGGAGATCCGGGCAGGTGAAACCTGGGCGTTGCTCGGTGAATCGGGCTGCGGCAAGTCGATGACGGCACTGTCGATTATGCGGCTGCTGCCGGGTTCCGGGCGTATTGTCAGCGGCTCGATCAGGTTGCTCGGCAACGAGTTGCTCGACCTGACCGAGAGCGCCATGCGCGGGCACCGCGGAGGCGAGGTTGGCATGATTTTCCAGGAGCCGATGACATCACTGAATCCCGTCATGACGATCGGCAAGCAGATCGGCGAGGCCGTGCGCCTGCATGATCCGGAAAACAGTACCAGTCCGGAACAACGTATCCTGGAGCTTTTGCGACTGGTCAGGATTCCCGATCCGGAGCGACGCATTCGGGAGTACCCGCACGAGCTCTCCGGCGGCATGAAGCAGCGCGTCATGATTGCCATGGCACTGGCCGGCCGGCCGAAACTGCTCATTGCCGACGAGCCGACAACAGCACTCGACGTCACCATCCAGGCGCAGGTCCTGCAACTGCTTCAGGATCTGCAACAGCAAACGGGGATGGCCATACTGCTCATTACCCACGACCTTGGTGTCGTTGCAGAGGTGGCTGACCGGGTCGGCGTCATGTACGCCGGGCAACTGATCGAGACGGCGGATGTAAAAAGCTTCTTCGATATTCCCGGTCATCCCTACAGTCAGCGGCTGTTTCAGGCGCTGCCGGTACCTGGCAGGCGCGACAGTGCGCTGGCCGCGATTCCCGGGCAGGTACCCTCGCTGAAGGGACGATTCAGGGGGTGCCGTTTCTCGAATCGCTGCCCGATTGCAACCGAGGAGTGCCGCAACAGCGTGCCACCATGGCAGGGCAGTGCAGATCGTGGATTCCTCTGTCATTTCGAGGAACCGCGACTGCAGGCGGATACATCGCTCCGTCATCCCGAGAGCCCGGTTGCCGGACAGCAGCGACTGCTCGAGGTGAAGGACCTCAGGATTCACTTTCCTATCAGGAAGGGCGTCTTTCGTCGCACCGTCGGCCATGTCTATGCCGTGGACGGCGTCGATCTTGCGATCGAGCGTGGTAAAACGCTGGCGCTCGTCGGTGAATCGGGATGCGGCAAGACAACGGTCGGCAAGGGTATCCTGCAACTGATACGGCCGACAGCCGGCGCGGTCTCTTTCGGTGGCGATGATCTCGCCCAACTGGGAGGCAAGGCGCTACGCAAGAAGCGGCGCGACATGCAGATCATCTTCCAGGATCCTGCCTCGAGTATGAACCCGCGGATGACTATCGAGGAGATCGTCGCCGAGGGACTGGTTGCACAGGGCCTCGAAAAGGACCGCGTTGCGCGGACAGAGCGTATTGTCGAAATCCTGCAGCAGGTCGGTTTGCCCGAGGATGCACTGGGCCGTTACCCGCACGAGTTCTCGGGTGGCCAGCGTCAGCGCATCGCGATCGCACGCGCACTCGTGCTGAAGCCGGACCTGATCATCTGCGACGAACCGACCAGTGCGCTCGATGTCTCCGTGCAGGCACAGATCCTCAACCTGTTGCGGCAGTTGCAGCACGAGCTTGGGCTCTCCTACCTCTTTATCACCCATAACATCGGCGTCGTCTCCTATGTCGCACACGACCTCGCGGTGATGTACCTCGGAAGGATTGTGGAGCAGGGAAGTGTGGATGCCGTCATGAACGATCCGAAGCATCCCTACACCCGGGCGCTGCTCTCGGCAGTGCCTGTGCCGGATCCGGAGAGCGGTCGCGAGGTGATTCGCCTCGAGGGGGACATGCCGTCACCTGCCGCACCGCCGGAAGGATGCCATTTCCATCCGCGCTGTCCGCATGCCGGGGAAGTCTGTCAGCAACGCTATCCCGAGGAGGCCCGGCTACAGGATGGCAGGCGCATTCGCTGCCATCTGGTGACAGAAGAAGCCTGACTCAGCCTTTTGTCGGAATCTTCAGCTTCTGGCCCGGGCGAAGATTGGTTGTCTTGAGGCCGTTGGCTTCCTCGATCGCACCCACAGTGACACCGTACTTGCGCGCAATGCCATAGAGGGTATCGCCGCTCTTGACGCGGTGCGTGCGGGTGCTGCTACCGGCCGAGGCGACGCCCTTGCCACCACGGATTTTCAGTTTCTGCCCGACCCGGATGTTGTTGCCGCTGATGCCGTTGTCCTTGCGAATCCGGTCGACACTGGTGCCATACTTGCGCGCGATCATGTAGAGGCTGTCGCCGCTCCTGACGGTATGGGTTGTCGATGTTGCGCCGCTTGAACTTCCGCTCTTGCTGGCTCCGCTGACCCTGAGTTTCTGGCCGACGCGGATGTTGTTGCTGCGCAGGTTGTTGGCCTGCTTGATCGATGTGACCGAAACACCGTACTGGCGCGCGATTCCGGAGAGGGTCTCTCCCTTTCTGACACGATGCGTCGTCGTCCGGCTTTTCTTGCGTGGTTTCGAGGCGACACGGGAGAATAATCCACCGGTCTGCGCCTCAGGCATGCCGGCGAGGACAGTGTTGAAGCGGGTGTACTTGTGGCGCGGTACGATGATGGTATTGCGCTTGCCTGGCGGGGTCACATGACGGACGTAGCGCGCGTTGAGTGCGGCGAAGGCATTCGGGTCCATGTCGCTGCGGCGTGCTGCCTCCTTAAGATCAATCGCGCGCGTGGTTGTGACAGTCGAGAGCACGCGCGTTTTCGGGATGCGGTAGACAGTCAGGCCATACTTGCGCGGATTCTTCATGATCTTCGAGAAGGCAAGAAGTCGCGGGACATAGTCCATGGTCTCCCTGCGCAGGCTCAGGGACCAGAAATCAGTCCTCATGCCGCGAGCTGCGTTGGCCTTTTGTGCACGACTGATGGTTCCCTCGCCACCGTTGTAGGCTCCTATCGCCAGTTCCCAGTCGCCATCGAAGAATTTGTGCAGGTACTGCAGGTAGTCGAGTGCGGCCTGGGTCGAGGCTTTCGGGTCACGGCGCATATCGACGTATCTTGTTCTCTTGAGCCCGTAGTAGTCACCCGTGCTTCTGATGAACTGCCAGATACCTGCAGCACCGGAGTGCGAAGTGGCGGTTGTACGGTAGCCACTCTCGATGGCCGGTAAGAGGGCGAGTTCCATTGGCATGCGTCGGCGCTTGAGCTCGGTGACGACTTCGTAGAGATAGGGGCGTGCATTGCGCTGTACGCTCTGCAGGAAGCTTTTTTTGCTCAGCAGGTAATCAACCTGTCCCTGCACCCGTGCATTATTCGGGATCTTGAGCTTCATGCCACGGCGAACATCACTCCAGACATCACCGCTGCCCTCGATATCCTGGAACATGCCACCTGCCGTGTAGGCTGGGCCTGTGGTGGTACAGGCATTGAGCAGCAGGGCGGTGATGACGATAACCAGTATCGTCAGCGGCATTCTGAAAGACGGCATGATGAGGCGGACCCGAAAATGAGATATTGTTATGCTGGATTTGGTGTCGGAAACTATACGCGAAATCAACTTCTCCATCCAGCATCCCGGGAGGGCCTGTGTGCGCGGTGGCGGTCAAGGAAAAATCCCATATTAAACAAATATTTGATGCCGGCTTTGGCGAACTCTTGCTGGCTTCTGAACTGGCGTTCGTGCGCACCTGGCTGGGCCATGTCGGCGGGGTCGAAATGGTCGTGACAGGGATCAGCAACGAGCCGGTGATCCGGCTCGTCGAGGAGGTGGCAGCGATCAATAAAATCCTTGTCGTTGACGCAATGGATGCGGAAGAAACCGGTTCCGGGAAACTTGTCATTGCACGCTCTGACAGGCTGCCTTTCCGGAGTGACAGTATCGACCTGCTCATCGCCTTGCACACGCTGCAACAGACGGAAGATCCGCGGCGCATGGTACGCGAGGTCGAGCGGGTGCTTGCTCCAGAAGGCCGTGTGATCTTCAGCGGCCTCAACCCTTACAGTCTTGCAGGTCTCTGGGGTCTGGCAACTGGCGGAAGGCTTCTCAACACCTTTCCGTTAAAACAGTCTGTCTCGCGACACATGCTCTGTGACTGGCTGCTGCTGCTTGGACTCGAGATCGAGAAGAGTGTGACATTCGGCCACCGCCCGCCGTTGAAGAGCGATGCCCTGCTTGGCAAGCTCGCTCTACTCGACAAGCTCGGCGACAGGGCCTGGCCGTTTTTCGGGGCAGGCTATCTTGTCCAGGCAAAAAAACATGTTTCCAACCTGATCCCACTGGCCCCCGCAAGGCCCTGGCGCTCGCGGCTCGTGCCTGGCGGGGTCGCAACATCATTTAACCGATCATGCGAAAAGTAGAAATATTCACCGACGGTGCCTGCAGGGGGAATCCCGGACCGGGCGGCTGGGGAGCCATTCTCCGGTTCGGCGAGGCTGAGAAAGAGTTGTCGGGCGCAGAGACCCAGACCACCAACAACCGTATGGAGCTCACGGCCGTGATCCAGGCGCTGCATGCCCTGACCCGCAAGTGCCACATCGACGTCACGACAGACTCGAAATATGTCAGGGACGGCATTACGCAGTGGATCCACAACTGGAAACGCAACGGATGGAAGAATGCCAGCAAGAAGCCTGTGAAGAATGCCGATCTCTGGCAGGAACTCGACAGGCTCGCCGGGCAGCACGAGATTGTCTGGCACTGGGTCAAGGGACACTCGGGACATCCGGAAAACGAGCGGGCCGATGAGCTGGCCAATCTGGCGATTGATGCCATGCTCGGGAAATGATGTTTGTTTTTCCCGTCAGTAATCTGGAATCGCTTCGCGATGACCTGATTGGATGCGCGCGTCGGCGCGCACCCGAGTGACTTTTGTTCCGGCAAAAGTCACCAAAACCATTCGCTCCGACGCACACCCCTTCGGGTTCCCTCGCTTACTCGGCCAAACAGGCGAGGCCGTAAACTCGCTTCACTCAGACATACGGCCTCTTGATTCCTGTTTGTCCTGCGTCGCTCGGTTGCGCGTAAGTCGCAGTTGGCGCTCTTTTCCGTCTTTCCGTGGGAGGCCGCACCGCGGGCGAATGGTTGTCAACGAAATACTCTTCGCCGAGAGGGCTCGGCCTCTACAATTGAAGCTGTTCAATTCGTGATTGTTTCCCTTCTAACGTGTCGAGCATCGCAATCCCTGACAGGAGAAAAGCGAGGCGTGTCAGAGCGCAGCGAGTTGGCGAGCGCCTGTCAGGGATGCGAAGCGCAGAGCAGCCGCAGGCCGCGTTAGCAGGGTGCCCTTTCTTTTGCTGACTTTTCTTTGGGCATGCAAAGAAAAGTCAGGTGCTGCGGCGCACCCGCCGCTTTCAAATCAGGTGCGCGCCGACGCGCGCATCAAAATACAATATCGCGAAGCGATTCAACGCAGCTGAAACCTGCCCATCGAAGCAGATTTCCCTTCAATTGCTCAAAAACCCGCGTCTGGTGGTTCAATCCGGCCTGTTTTCACAGGCTGATCATGGTATGATTCGCGACCAATTTCGTGCGTTCAGCTGGACTCATTGCCGGGGAGCGCTTTCTTACCATCCATTACGGAGACATGACATGACAATGAGCGCAGAGGCCAAGAAGGCCATCATCGAAGAGTACAAGCGTGGCGACGGTGACACCGGCTCACCCGAGGTCCAGGTTGCACTGCTGACGACACGCATCAACGAACTGACCGAACACTTCAAAACCCACAAGAAAGACAACCACTCACGCAGAGGACTGGTCCGACTGGTCAACTCGCGCCGCAAGCTTCTCGACTACCTGAAAAACAAGGACGTCGAACGCTACCGCGAACTGATCAGCCGTCTCGGACTGCGTCGCTAATCTGCCCTACAGGCTGCCGAGGAAAAACAGTGATACCAACGCCGATCAGAAAAACCTTTCAGTACGGAAAACACACAGTCACGCTCGAGACGGGCGAAATCGCACGCCAGGCCGATGGTGCCGTGCTGGTCAACATGGACGACACTGTTGTGCTCGTTACCGTGGTTGCCCGCAAAGAGGCCGATACCGGTCGCGATTTCTTCCCGCTGACCGTCGACTACCAGGAAAAAACCTATGCCGCCGGTAAAATCCCGGGCGGTTTTTTCCGTCGCGAGGGACGTCCGAGCGAGAAGGAGATCCTGACGGCTCGCCTGATCGACCGTCCTATCCGACCGCTCTTCCCGAAGGGCTTCGTGAACGAGGTCCAGGTGATCATCACTGTGAAATCCCTGAACCCGGAAGTAGACCCGGAGATTCCGTCACTCATCGGTACCTCGGCCGCCTTGGCTATTTCCGGCCTGCCGTTCAACGGCCCTGTCGGAGCCGCTCGTGTCGGCTACAAGGACGGCGAGTACCTGCTGAACCACTCCGAGACCGGCATTGGCGGAAGCTCGGAACTCGACCTGATCGTGGCCGGCACGGAGCATGCTGTGCTGATGGTCGAATCGGAAGCAGACGAGCTGTCCGAAGAGGTCATGCTGGGTGCCGTGCTCTTCGGCCATGAGCAATCCCAGACCGTGATCGACGCGATCCGCGAGCTCGCCAGCGAAGTGAGCAGCGAGCAGTTGTCGTGGTCGGCGCCGGAAACCAATGACGAACTGGTTGGCATTGTGCAAGCCGAGGCAGGCCAGGCTGTTGTCGAGGCCTACGGCATCGCAGACAAGATGCAGCGTTATGGCAAACTCGATGAAATCAAGGCAAGCCTGATCGAGAAACTCTGCGGCGGCGACGAGCCGAAGTGGAGCGCGCAGGAAGTCGAGGCAGCGCTTGGCAAAGTCAAAAAGACCACTGTGCGTGGCCGTATCCTTGACGGCGAACCGCGTATCGACGGTCGTGACACCCGGACTGTGCGCCCGATTACCGTACGTACCGGTATCCTGCCGCGCACGCACGGCTCGGCTCTCTTCACCCGCGGCGAGACCCAGGCGCTGGTCATCACCACGCTCGGTACGGAGCGAGAGGCGCAGATCATCGATGCGCTCGAAGGTGAACGCAAAGAGAACTTCATGCTGCACTACAACTTCCCGCCGTTCTGCGTGGGTGAAACGGGCCGCGTGGGAAGCCCGAAGCGGCGTGAAATCGGCCACGGGCGTCTCGCCAAGCGTGGCGTACTGGCCTGCATGCCGACAAGCGAAGAGTTTCCCTACTCGATTCGTGTTGTCTCCGAGATCACCGAATCCAACGGCTCTTCTTCCATGGCTTCCGTTTGCGGCACCAGCCTCGCGCTCATGGATGCCGGTGTACCCATCAAGTCGCCGATCGCCGGTGTCGCCATGGGCCTCATCAAGGAAGGTGACAAGTTCGCGGTCCTGACCGATATCCTCGGTGACGAGGATCATCTGGGCGACATGGACTTCAAGGTCGCCGGTACCGTCAACGGCGTCAACGCGCTTCAGATGGATATCAAGATCGAGGGCATCACCAGAGAGATCATGGAGATCGCGCTCGACCAGGCGAAAGAAGGCCGCATGCACATCCTTGGCGAAATGGGCAAGGTGATCTCCGAACCGCGCCAGGAGATGTCGGAACATGCGCCGCGTATCACGAGCTTCAACATCAATCCCGAAAAGATCCGCGACGTCATCGGCAAGGGCGGTGCAACTATCCGCGCTATCACCGAGGAGACCGGGACTTCTGTCGATCTGACCGACGACGGCCTTGTGCGTATTGCCTCCGTCGACAAGGCAGCCGCCGATGCCGCGCGCAAACGCATCGAGCAGCTCACCGCCGATGTCGAGGTCGGCAAGGTCTACGAGGGCAAGGTAGCCCGCATCATGGACTTTGGCGCCTTTGTCACCATCCTGCCCGGCAAGGACGGACTTGTGCACATCTCCCAGATTTGCAACGAACGCGTCGAGAAGGTAACCGACAAGCTTTCGGAGGGCGATGTCGTCAAGGTCAAGGTGCTTGAACTCGACAAGCAGGGGCGCATTCGCCTGAGCATGAAGGCTGTCGAGGAAGATGAAGGCTGAAGCGGCCTTCCGCAGCTGTCACGAAGGGGCCTGAAAGGCCCCTTTTTCACTTTCGTTCCGAGGCTACGGAGTGCGCAATTTCGAACAGATCGTCAGACGACTGGCGTCGAATGACGGCGGCGCCTTTCTCAAGGACCACCTGATCGGGCTCGAGAAAGAGAGCCTCCGCGTCGCGATGGACGGCACCCTGTCGCAGCGCCCGCATCCCCGGGCACTCGGGTCCGCGCTCACGCACCCGATGATCACTACCGATTATTCCGAGGCGATGCTCGAACTCATCACGCCGCCGATGTCGAAAGCAGGCGATGCACTCTCGATGCTCTGCGACATCCACAAGTTCGTCTACGACAATATCGATGACGAGATTCTCTGGTCGACCTCCATGCCGTGCGTGCTTGCCGGGGAGACCAACATCCCTGTTGCCGAGTACGGCACTTCCCATGCCGGCCGCATGAAGCACACCTACCGTGTCGGCCTCGGGCACCGCTACGGCAAGGTGATGCAGGTTATCTCCGGAGTCCATTTCAACTACTCGGTCGACGAGAAGTTCTGGCCGTTCTACGCCGAGCTGCAGGACTGGAGAGGTGGGCTGCAATCTTTCATCGACACTGCATCCATGGGAATGATTCGCAACCTGCAACGCTATGGATGGATTATTCCCTATCTCTTCGGTGCCTCGCCGGCCGTCTGCAAATCCTTCTTCGGCGACAAGGCCGTGACGATGCTGGAATTCGACGAAGGCACCTGGTATGAGCCCTATGCGACCTCGCTGCGCATGAGCGATATCGGCTACCAGAATCAGAAAGAGGAGAGTGTGGGGATCAAGGCCAACTATGATTCCCTGCAGGCCTACATCGACAGTCTGCGCTGTGCGATCGAGACACCCGCGCCGCTGTGGGAGATGATCGGTCTGAAGCACGATGACGGTTCCTGGAAGCAGCTCAACACCAACATCCTGCAGATCGAGAACGAGTATTACTCGACGGTCAGGCCCAAGCAGGTGTTACAGGGCATGGAGAAGCCCGTCAATGCCCTGCAGCAACGTGGAATCCGCTATATCGAACTGCGCTCGCTCGATGTCAACGCCTTCGAACCCCTCGGAATCAACGAGACCCAGCTCAACTTTCTGGAGATCTTCCTGCTTGCCTGTCTCCTGCAGGAGAGTCCCGGGATCAGCATGGATGAACGCGCGGAGATCGACAGCAATCTGCAGCTGACGGCCCTGCATGGCCGCGACGACAAGCTCCGGCTGCGCAGAAACGGCGAACTGATGAGCTTGCGTAACTGGCTGGGTGAGATTCTGTCCGGCATGGAGCCTCTCGCAGAGTTACTCGATGGCCAGCAGGCGGGACACCCTTACCGTGCTGCCTTGCACTGGCAACAGCAGAAAGTGCAGGATACCGGCCTGACGCCATCGGCGCGGATGCTGGAGGAGATGCGCGAAAATGGCGAGAGTTTCTATGAATTCGCGCGTCGCAAGTCAGCCGAGCATCACCGTTACTTTTCCGGTCGCGAGATAGGGGAGGAGCGTATACGGGAATTTCGTGCACTTGCCTCGCGCTCGATCGAGGAGCAGCATCAGAGGGAAGTTGCCGACCGTGGAAGCTTCGCTGAATTCCTCGAAAACTACTTTAAGGATAATCTTTAGTCTATTGTAATTATTGATTATTTTCTTCCTCTTCCCAGGCGTAGGGTAGTTCGAGGAGACGCAGCAGCGGACCAC
>JASFPB010000054.1:0-10195 GCA_050116235.1 Chromatiales bacterium
ATCAGGTGTACGCTCGCGCGTACCGAGGGTTCGAATCCCTCCCTCTCCGCCAAACGATGAACAGCCCCGCTGCGCAAGCTGCGGGGTTTTTATTGTTTTTTGAACAGGGGCTTCAAACCCGAGGGACGTCCAATCGACATGGTTCGACAAGGAGCGTCAAGCGACGCAGCATGAGTCGCGCAGCGACGAGAGGGCGAAGCCCGCTAATCCTCCCTCTCCGCCAGTAACACGAAAAGCCTCATGAAACACATGGGGCTTTTTCTGTTTGGGTATCTGGTGAAAAACCGAAAGACATCCGATCGATCGGGCTCCGCAAAATACCCTGTGGCGGAGATCATTTTTCTGCATTCGTCATAGTCTGAGTGGCTGAGAAATGTGAGTTGTTACTCTGACCCCAAATTTTCCAATACCCAATGCTTCTCCAGTATGATTGGGCTAGTTTGTCAGGATTTCACCGTCATTATCACTGGATCAGGAATTCTTCATGAAACCCGGTTATCTCTTCAAGGCGTTGCTGGTGACAGCGCTTTTTCTCGCCATGGCAACCCCGTATGTTTCCTTTGCCTCGCAAGAGTCGCATCAGCGGCCACGCATCGGGCTCGCACTGAGTGGCGGTGGCGCACGCGGTAGTGCCCATCTCGGCGTACTCAGGGTGCTGGAAGAGCTCAGGATTCCAGTCGACTACATCGCCGGGACATCAATGGGATCGATCGTTGGCGGCCTCTACGCGTCCGGCATGAGTGTCGATGAAATCGAGCAGGCACTGGTCGACATCAAGTGGGAAGACATCTTCAGTGATCTTCAGCCCCGGGAAGAGCGACGCTTCCGTCGCAAGCTGGATGACTATCTCTATCTCGTCAGGCACAGAATCGGCGTCGGTGGCCAGAAAGGCGGGATCAACCTCGCACCAGCGCTCATTCAGGGACAAAAATTCGATCTGGTCTTGCGACGCTACCTGCTACCTGTATCGAATATAAAGAGTTTCGATAATTTGCGCATACCTTTCCGCGCTGTTGCGACCGACATTGTCTCGGGAAAGGCTGTTGTACTCGGTTCCGGTGACCTGCCAACTGCAATCCGTGCGAGCATGGCGGTACCCGCTGTCTTCGCACCTGTTGAAATGAAGGACAAACTGCTGGTCGATGGTGGTATCGCCATGAACCTTCCTGTCAGCGTCGTCCGCGAGATGGGGGCAGATATTGTCATTGCCGTGGACATCAGCACCCCGAGTCTCAAACGCGACGAGATCAATTCAGCACTTGATATGCTCAACCAGCTCTCTGCCCTGCTGACGCGCAGGGATACGGACCTGCAGATCGCGTCATTGACATCAAGGGACATACTGATCGTACCCGAACTCGGTGACAAGGTGACCTCCGCGGATTTCAAACCCGAGAAGCTACTGGAAGGCGCCGCTATCGGCGAGGCTGGCGCCAGAGGCCACGTTCCTGAACTTCGGCGACTCTCCACAACCCCTTATCGCTACACGACCTACCAGAAAACAACAGCCCCGCCCCCCAGGGAGGTACCAACCATCAGCTATGTGCGTGTCGAGAATGACTCGAGACTCAGTGACGAGGTCATCAAGCGTCGCATAACAGTCAGGACCGGGGAACCGCTCGATCTCGACAAACTGGAAGAGGATATCGGTCGCATCTATGGTCAGGACAACTTCGAAAGTGTCCGCTACCGGGTCGAGGATCGCAATGGTGAGACCGGTGTTGTCATCAGTGCACGGCAAAAGACCTGGGGCACCAGCTCGCTGCAGCTGGGACTGGAACTCTCGTCGACATCGACAGGTGACTCCTTCTTCAATATCGGAACCGCATTCACGATGATGCCAATGAACAGCCTCAATGGTGAGTGGCGGACATACGGGCAGATCGGCGAGGAACCAGTGATATACACCGAGTTCTACCAACCTCTCGATCCTGAAGAGTCCTGGTATGTGAATGCAGGAGCCGGCTGGATATCCCGAAAAGTGCGGCTCTTTAACAGTTACTCCTCGAATTCCGCAGTGGCCGATTACGAGGTCGATCAAACCGGCGTACGCCTTGCCGGTGGCAGGAACCTCGGAAACTGGGGAAGAATCTCGCTTGCCTACCAACGCTACAGAGGGGAGGCAACACGAACGTCTGGAACAATCGGCCAGAGCGAATTCGACTTCGATATCGGAGAACTCGAACTCCGGCTGGCAGTCGACACCCTGGATAATGTGGCTTTCCCATCAAGAGGATGGCGTGGATTTGTTTATGGAAGGATGTCACGCACCGGGCTGGGGGCAGATAGCGATTTCGAGCAGTACGGTTTTTCGGCCATGCGTGCAGGCAGCATTGGCCCGCATCTCTTCAATGCACTTGTCTACTACGAAGGCACCCCGAACGATGATGCTCCCTTGCAGAACCTCTTCACGCTTGGCGGTTTCGCGAGACTCTCCGGTTTCAGTGAGGATCAGTTCGCCGGTCAACATGCCGGATTGCTGCGCGGCGCCTACATGTACGATTTTGATACCGGCTTCGTCGATACCTATGTCGGTGCAACGGCAGAGTACGGAGGGGTCTGGCGGGATCAGGATGATATCAGTCTCGACAGCGGTATTTTCGCTGGCAGTCTCTTTCTCGGCGTGGATACAGTCATTGGCCCTGTATTCCTGGGCTATGGCCATGCCGAGGGCGGCAACAACGGCATCTACCTGTTCCTTGGCAAACCGTGGTTCCGTTTCTGAGACAGGAAAACCCGGAGCACCTCTTGCGGATGGATGCATCTGGCGACTCGCGGGAAGAGCAGGGCTCATCACTCCTCTTTCACTGGACGGCATTTCAGATGTAGTAGAGCGCCAGCGAGAGCCCGAGCAGCACGGCGACCCAGATAACCATGCTGCCTGTCGGCCAGGCGCGTGCAAGCAATCCTTGGGGGCCATGATGCCTGTAGAGGTTGTCAATAAGCCGGCGCACGGCATTCCACACCCTTTCCTCGTGTTCCTCGTGTGCGGCACTGGTACGCAGCGTGAACTCGGTGCTGACCTCCTTGAGAAACTTGCGGTAGAACCAGTCGAAATCGAGACTGATTGTCAGTGTGCGTCGCATCTGCTTGAGCATCACGAAGAATGCAAAACCGGCGAACAGCAGTAGCTGCAGCTGGGTCACGAGATGTTCAACCGTGTAGGGCTGGTACTCGACCGGATATGGAAGAATTGCATAGAGAGGGTATGGATAGAGCCCGATCGCGAGACAGAGAAACGAGAACAGCCACATGGCATAACGCAGGTTCACGGGCGGATCGGGTGGTCGCAATCCCGAATCTTTCTGGAAAAAGACAAACCAGGGAAACTTGATGCCCGCATGCAGGAAAACCCCCGCCGAAGCAGCGAGCAGCAGCAACCAGACGAGCAGCATACCCTCGTTGGCGGCTGCCTGTGTTTCGAGCGACTTGGTGACAAAGCCGGATGTAAAGGGAAACGCCGAGATTGCTAGCGCCCCGATGATGCCGTTGATCGCTGTCACGGGCATGCTCTGGAAAAGACCACCGAGGTCGGTGCACTTGCGCTTGCCGGTCATGAGCAACACACTGCCAGCCGACATCAGCAGCAGTGCCTTGTAGATAATGTGGGCAAAGGCGTGCGCCGCGGCACCATTGAGTGCCATCTCCGTACCAATGCCGATTGCCGTGACCATGAACCCGACCTGGTTGACGATGGAGTAGGCCAGGATGCGACGCATGTCGTTCTCGAGCAGCGCATAGATGATGCCGTAGAACACCATGTAGAGACCGATCGGCACGAGGATATCGGCACCCGGAAATCCGACCAGCAGCGCAAACACCGCGGTCTTGGTCGTGAAGGCAGAGAGGAAGACCGTGCCACTGGGGCTGGCCTCTGGATAGGCATCAGCAATCCAGGCCGACAGGGGCGGCGCGCCGGCATTGACCAGGAACCCGATGAGGATGAGCCAGTTGCCGAAGCTGTCCGGCTGCATCGCGGTGAATGCCAGCGATCCCGTCTCCATTGCATGTGCCACGATACCGACCATGAGGATGACGCCGCCGAGCAGGTGAATGAGCAAGTAGCGAAAACCGGCCCTGAAGGCGCTACCTGTTCCGGCCGACCAGACGACGAGCGTCGAGCCGATAGCCATGATTTCCCAGAAGACGAAGAGCGTCAGCAGGTCGCCGGCGAAGGTCACACCGATCGCCGAACCTGCATAGATGAAGGCTGCGGTCAGTTCGGTCGCACTCGCCTGTCGATGGGCATAGAGGCCACCGGCAAAGGCCATGATTGCGAAGACCGTTGCGAAAAGGCGTCCCTCGGCAGTAACGCGCAGGGGTTCAACGACATAATCGAGGAAACCCAGCTTGAGCGAGGCGTCTGCCGGCAGACCCCAGACTGCAACAAGCGTCAGCAGCGGCAGTCCCAGCAGCAGTAACATCCGTTTGCGCCCACTGAGAAAAGGGATCAACGCGGCACCGATCATCATCAGCAGGCCGGGCGGAAACGCAAGTTCACTCGTCATAGTAAGTGTCCTTGCGTTTCAGAAAGATGCCCAGAATCTTGGCCAGCGCCACCATGCCGGCACAGGCGAGAAAACCGAACCAGGCATGAAATCCGAAACTGCTGTCGAGCGTGAAGTCGCTCCTATCGAAGTGAGGATGATGATGCAGGAAAAACTCAGGCAACAGCGACAGCACCAGGATCAGGATCATGATGCCCCAAAGCCTTGGCAAGTTTTCGCTTCGGTAGAGCCAGTGCTTGCGTGCCTCGGGTTGCGATGCTGTTCGAGACTCCTTAGAGGACGCTTTCATCAGCCACCCACCATCTGCTGGACCAGCGTCAACGGCACGCCGGGAAAAAAGAAAACCAGAATCGTGAACAGCGCTGTCGTCACCAGTGCCAGTACAATCGGCAGGGGTGCCTCGCCGTGTTCGACATGGCCCTGACCTGAATCCTCCTCCCTGAAAAAGGCGGCATAGACGATCGGCATGAAATAGGCTGCATTAAGCAGCGTTGAAATCACGATCGCACCGACCGCGATCCACTGTTCCGTCTGCAGCGCCCCGCCGAAGAGATACCACTTGGAAATAAAACCGGCGAGCGGCGGAGCGCCGATCATCGACAGCGCACCTACAGCAAACGCCCCCATGGTCCAGGGCATGCGCCTGCCGATACCATTGAGCTCGCTGATGTTCGACTTGTGCGCCGTGACGAGCACGGCGCCGGCGCAAAAGAAGAGCGTGATCTTGCCAAAGGCATGCATGGCGATATGCAGACCACCACCGATTGCGCCGGCAGCGATGCCCAGCATTGCACCGAGCGTGATGTAGGAGAGCTGGCTGACCGTTGAATAGGCAAGACGTGCCTTGAAGTTATCCTTTTGGAGCGCAATCGCCGAAGCAAGCACGATCGTCAGCGCAGCAATGACAACAAGCCAGTCGGCTGCAGCGAGCTCCGCGATACGGTCGATACCGAAGATATAAACGCTGACCTTGAGCACGGTAAAGACACCGGCCTTGACCACGGCCACTGCGTGGAGCAGTGCGGAAACCGGTGTCGGCGCGACCATGGCCGCCGGTAGCCAGCGATGGAAGGGCATCAGTGCAGCCTTGCCGGTGCCAAAGACATAGAGCAATAGCAGGATGCCGAGCACGGCCCCGCTGACACCGTCACTGAAGATACCGCCAGGTGTAAAATCGAGTGTCCCCGTGATGCTCCAGGTCCAGATCATCGCCAGTAGCAGGAAGCCGACCGAGGTTCCCATCAGCAAGCCGAGATACACACGCCCTGCCCGCTTTGCCTTGTCGGTACCTGCATGGGTGACCAGCGGATAGGTCGCCACTGAAAGCACCTCGTAGAAGACGAAGAGCGTCAGCATGTTGCCAGCCAGTGCGATGCACATGGTTGCTGCAATCGAAATGGCGAATGCCGTGTAGAAACGGGTCTGGTTCTGCTCGTGGTGAGCGCGCATGTACCCTACCGCATAGAGTGTCGTGATCGGCCACAGCAGGCTCGCGACCAGTGCAAAGAGCACACCGAGTGGCTCCGGCGTCAATGACAGCGAAAGACCCGGAAAGGGTTCGGCGATGACCAGCGTGGCCGGAGCACTCCAGTTGATCGTTGCAGCCAGTGTCGCAACCATGATGAAGAGAATCAGCCCGGCGGCGATACTGATTCCCTCGCGCAGATTCGGCCTGGCGCGCGCAGCAACGATCCCGAACGCGGCCAGCAACGGCACGACGGGAATCCAGGCGAGCAGCTGTTCCGCACTCATCCGCCAGCACCCATCAGCATCGTCGCCGCCTGCATCGCTGCGCCAACACTGATATCGGTGTTGATACCGAAGTAGAGATTTGCCGCGACAAGAATCCAGACCGGGACGAGCATCGACGCGGGCGCTTCCGGTACCTTCGGTGCATTTTTGGCAACTGTCTCGAAGTAGGCTGCTTCAATCAGTCGCCAGACATAGACAAGGGCCAGCAGCGAACCGATGAGGATCAGGACAGCAACTGGCCAGAGTCCCTGCTCGAGCGTTGCCAGTACCAGGTACCACTTGCTCACGAAACCCGCAGTTGGTGGCACGCCGATGAGGCTCAGGCCGCCAATCACGATTGCGGCCATCGTCCAGGGCATGCGTTGACCCAGGCCGGCAAAATCACGCAGTGTCACTGCTCCGATACGGTAGGCAACTGCGCCGAGAGCCAGGAAGAGCGCGCCTTTCATCAGGGCATGGTTGAAAATATGCAGGATCGCCGCCCCGACGCCTGTCGTGGAGGCCAGCCCGATCCCGAGCAGCATGTAACCGATTTGCGCAACGCTCGAATAGGCAAGCATGCGCTTGACGTCGTACTGAAACACCGCCACCAGAGAGGCCGAGAGAATGCCGATGAGGCCAAGAGCCATGAAAATCTTGTCGAGCGGCATCGCACCCAGCGAAAAGTCGATGCCGAAGACTTCCAGCATGAAGCGCAGCATGACGTAGACAGCGACCTTGGTCGCGGTCGCTGCAAGAAAGGCGGTCACTGCCGACGGTGCATAGGCGTAGGCGTTGGGCAACCAGAGGTGCAGCGGGAACATCGCCAGCTTCAGGCCGATACCGACTGTCAGGAAGGCAAAACCGGCCCGCACCGTGCGCGTATCCGACACCTCCGGCAGGCGCGCGGCAAGGTCGAGCATGTTGAGCGTGCCGGTCATCATGTAAAGAAAACCGATGCCGATGAGGATGAAGGTCGCACCGATTGTCCCCATCACGAGATACTGGAAAGCGGCGTTGAGCGCCCTGCGATCCCTGCCCATGCTGATCAGTGCGTAGGAAGCGAGCGACGAGATCTCGAGAAAAACAAAGATATTGAATGCATCCCCTGTGGCGACGATGCCGACAAGTCCGGCAAAGGCAAGCATGAGGGAGGCATAGAAACGCGCGATCCGCGGCTTGGGGATTTCGTGCGCGACACTCTCTTTCGCGAACAGCATCACCAGCGCGGCCATGGCCGTCACGATCAGCAGCACATAGGAGGCAAGTATATCGATGCGGTATTCGATCCCCCAGGGTGGAGGCCAGCCGCCGAGCTGGTAGGTCAGGGTGCCGGAGGCGGCAACCGTGAGCGCGAGCGCCACCGCCGAGGCAAAACTCAGCCAGGCCGCAGCCAGTGCAATAAACCAGGCTGCGCGCGGCCTGTCGACGAGCACGCAAAGTGGTGCTGTCATCAACGGGATGATGACAACGAGGACCGGTAGATGATCAAGCAGGGTCACTCGCTGCTGTCCTCCGGATCAGCAGACTCCGTGGACAGCGTCTCGTCATCGGCCAGGTCGATGGCGTGGATCTCGTCCTCCTCGATAGAACCATAGGCTTCATGAATACGCACTACCAGCGCAAGGCCGACTGCGGTTGTCGCCACACCAACGACGATCGCTGTGAGAATGAGAACATGGGGCAGTGGATTCGAATAGATGAAGATGCCCTCTGTGACGATTGGTGCCTGGCCACCGCTGAGGTTGCCCATGGTGATATAGAGGATGAAAACCGAAGCCTGGAAAAGACCCAGCCCGACGAGCTTCTTGACAAGATTTCCCTGCGAGATGACAACGTAGAAGCCAGCCATCATGAGGAAGACGACGACCCAGTAGTTGAAATGTCCCGGTATCTCAATCATGACGGCGCTTCCTCCCGGAGAGGGCATAGAAAATCGAGAGCACAATGGAGAACACGGTAATACCGACTCCCAGCTCGACAAGCAGCACCCCGAGATGCTGGCCGTGCACAGGGTCTCCTGACAGCGCCGAGTAATCGAGAAACGGTTTGCCTGCCAGCATGGAGAAGATACCGACCCCGCCGTACAAGAGGACACCGAGTGCGGCCAGACGCGGGAGCAAGGGGGCGGGCATCACGCCACGCGCATTTTCCGCGCCAAAAACCATCTCGTAGAGAATGAAGCCCGTCGCAAAGATCACACCCGCCTGAAAACCGCCACCGGCACCGAAGTCCCCGTGGAATTGGACGTAGAGTGCATAAAGCAGAATCAGCGGAATAATGAGCTTTACCACGGTCTTGAGCACCACCTGCTCATGCATGCTGGCGGGTTCGATACGGGGTTTCGTCTCCTCACCAAATCCCAGCAGCAGAAGAACCGCCAGTCCCGCAGTGAAGATGACCAGGGTTTCACCAAAGGTGTCGTAGCCACGATAACTCGCCAGGACGGCCGTCACGATGTTGGGCATGCCGACCTCCCCCGCTGCTTCCTGCAAGTAACGCGGAGCAACGTGCTTGTGTACAGGGGAAGAAGGATCCCCGAGCAGCGGAGCATCGAGCGTCGCATAGACCAGCGCAGCGCCGGTGACCCCGACTACGAGTAGTGAGAGCAGCGGGCTGTGCCGTGGCGGCGCCTCCCAGCGCCGTGTCAGTCGCAAACTCGAGAGCAGGAGCACAGTGGTGACACCGGCGCCGACGGCAGCCTCGGTAAAGGCAACGTCGACAGCATCCAGATCCATGAAGAGAACGGCCGTCAGCAGGCTGTAGACACCAAAAAGAATGACCACGCCGAATAGATCGCGCATGCGAATCGCTGCAACAGCGATGAGCACGAGAAACCCCAGCAGAGTGACATCGATCAGCTTTTCGATGAGGGTCCTCCTTCCCTGGTTTCTGCATCTGTCACAAGGGGCTTCTGGCCACCGGTGAGTGTTGCCTTGGCCATAGCCTGTGTCGCCGTGGGATTGGTGGCAAGGATAAACACCAGGATCATGAGAACCTTGACGATCTCAAGCGACCACTCCATCCGGAGCATGAGACCGCAAAGAAGCAGTGGCGCCGCAAGCGTCTCAGTGACACCTGCTGCATGCACGCGTGAAAAGAAGTCCGGCATGCGCAGCAGGCCGACACCTCCTGTGATGCAGAGAAAACCGCCGGTCAGCAGGAAAACTGCGCTTGTCCACTCCAGCAGCAGGCTCATGAGGCACCCCCCGATTCCTGTTTTTCAGACTGGTTCCTGTTCTCGAAAAAGCGCATGACCGCAATGGTGCCGATGAAATTGATCATTGCATAGAGCAGCGCGACGTCAAGATAGCTGTGCCACGAGAGGGCATGCCCGCCCAGCGCGATCAGGAGAACCGTCTTCGTACCGAAAGAGTTGGCGGCGAGCATGCGGTCATACTCGGTAGGCCCGAGGAATGCCCTGACCAGGGCCATGCCCATGGTGACGAGGATTGCAATAATGGCAGCAGTCAGCATGGTTTCAGACGCCCAGGCGCTTGATACGCGCCTCCATCTCCCCCTTTCTGAGCTCCTCGATTCCCTCGGGAGTGAGGCTGTGAATCATGAAGTGGTCCTCGTGGACATCCGTCGTCAGCGTCCCCGGGGTCAGGGTGATGGAGTTGGCGTAGAGTGTCTTTTCGAGCGGCGTGGAAACCCCGGTGTCGAGACGCTGCCAGCTCGGGCGAATGGGCAGTGAGGGATCCCAGATACGACGTGCAACATCGATGTTTGACATGACGACCTGCCAGAGCAGCCAGACGAAGTAGCGCATGGTCCTTATACCAGGGCGGAATATACCGGGTTCCCCGTCACGTCTGTCCATGCGGACAAGGAGCAGCGTAACGAGCAGGGATGAGAGCGCGCCGAAAATCAGGATGAACAGCTCCCCGTGCCCCGAGAGAAGTAACCAGAAAAGCGCCAGGAAGGCCAGGATAAAGAGATAATGTATTTTCATT
>JASFPB010000055.1:0-10156 GCA_050116235.1 Chromatiales bacterium
GGCAGAAAGCAAACTGCAACCTAGCCTTATTTTCGACTTGCGTGCCGCAAGCTATTCACAGGATCCTGAGGAATACATCCTCCCGGGCTTTCAACTGGGTGGTGAAGGGGGGCTGTCCGACGAAGGAGTGTCGCTTGGACATACGGAATTTTCGATGAGCGGAATCTTTGCAGAGAAAATTGAAGGGAAATTCACTGCTGTGATCCATCATCACATGAATGAAATTGAAACCGATATGGAAGAGTTGTGGCTACAGACTGTCGGCCTCGGAAATGGACTGACATTCAAGGGAGGACGTTTCTTCTCGGATATCGGTTACCTCAACAATAAACATCCCCACATGTGGGATTTTGCAGACGAACCGCTTGTTTATCGCGGGATTTTGGGTGGCCAGTACAACGATGACGGCCTTCAGGCAAGCTGGATTGCCCCTACGGAAACCTACTGGCGTATTGGCGTGGAAGCGTTCAAGGGCGCCCAGTACCCCTTCACCAGCATCGGTAACCACAACCTGGATACCTATACAGTCTTCACAAAGATCGGAGGCGATTTCGACGAGAGTCAAAGCTGGCAACTTGGATTGTCGTATATCGAGGGCGATAGCCTCTTGCGACAGTCCGGACACGATCATGACCATGAGGATGAACATGGGGATGAGGATCATGCAGGAGAAGAGCATGAGCCTGCATTCAGTGGCGACAGTGAGATCATAGCGCTCGATTTCGTCTACAAATGGGCGCCAGGTGGTAATCCCAGGAATCGCTCCTTTGTCTTCCAGATGGAATATTTCCAGCAACGTGAAAATGGCAGAGTCGACATGTTGCACGAGGATGCAGTTGAAGAATCAACTCCTTTCAAGGGACGCCAAAGTGGCGCATACCTGCAGGGTGTCTACAAGTTTCACCCCAACTGGAAAACCGGATTGCGCTACGACATGCTCTTCAGTGATAACAGTGGCGACGCTGACATACTCGAAGAAGCAGGTCTTGCCAGTGATCATGATCCGTTCAGGGCGAGCGCCATGGTGGCATGGTTGCCGAATGAACATACGACATTACGTCTTCAGTATAACTATGACAAATCCAGTCCGGTAACAGACCATCAGTTCATGGTGCAATTTGTATATGGATTTGGACCACATGGTGCTCACCAGTTCTGACATGGAGATAAAGTTTATGACACGTAAAATTATGTACCTCTGCTTCTTGTTGTTCGCACTACCTGTGAATGCATCAACACTCAACATCTTCACCTGTGAACCTGAGTGGGGTGCGCTCGCTGAGGAAATCGGTGGTCAAAAAATCACTCTCTTCACTGCAACAACTGCTTTTCAGGATCCGCATCATATTGAAGCAAGGCCCAGTCTGCTGGCCAAAGCCAGAAATAGCGACTTGCTGTTCTGCACCGGCGCGGACCTGGAGGCCGGGTGGTTGCCAATCCTCCTGCGAAAGAGTGGCAATGACAGAATACAACCGGGGAAAGCGGGACACCTGATGGCAGCAGATCATGTGCAGCTTCTTGAGACACGAGAAAAGGTAGATCGCAGCATGGGGGATGTCCATGCAGCAGGGAACCCGCACATCCATCTGGATCCGCGCAACTTGCCACCAGTTGCTGATGTACTCGCACGGCGGTTGATACAGATTGATCCGGCTAACAAGTCCTATTATGAAGCTCGTCTGAATGATTTCAGTAAGCGCTGGAAGAAAGCAGTGGCCAGGTGGGAGAAGCAATCTGCAGCGATTCGGGGAATGCCCATCGTCGTGCATCACCGCAGTTGGGTTTATCTGCAGAACTGGCTTGATCTCGAAGAAATTGCAACCCTGGAGCCCAAGCCGGGTGTTCCGCCAACATCGAAACACCTCGCAAAGGTTGTCTCAACATTACAATCAACGCCAGCCCGTGCCGTTATACGCTCGCCGTATCAGGATGCCCGGGCAAGTCAATGGCTGGAGAAGCAAACAGAGATCACCGCAATCCTGCTGCCCTATACCGTAGGTGGTACTGAGTCTGCTGGAGACCTCTTTTCGCTTTTTGATGACACGATCTCACGGCTCGGAAAGGTTGCAAATTGATGCTCGACACTGTGCATGCGAGCATTCTGTTCCCCGCCCTCATGGCGGGGATTCTTGTCACAACAACGCATGTCCCGCTAGGTCAGGAAGTGCTTCGACGGGGTATTATCTTTATTGACCTGGCGATCGCTCAAATTGCAGCTGTAGGCGTGCTCATTGCGATGGTTGTCGAATGGGAAAACCCCTGGATGGTCCAGGCGTCAGCTGTTTTTATGGCTCTGGCCGGTGCCTGGTTACTGAGCCACACCGAAAGGCGCTGGCCTGATCAGCAGGAGGCGATTATTGGTGTCAGTTTCGTTCTTGCATCGAGTGGCGGTGTTCTGTTACTTGCCAACGATCCGCATGGCGGAGAGCATCTCAAGAGCCTGCTGGCCGGACAGATACTCTGGGTAGATTGGCGCCAACTCGCCCTGGCGGCTGTTGTTTACCTTGGAATTCTCATCGCCTGGTACAGGTACAGACACAGTTTTCGACAGCAAGGATTTTACTTTCTGTTTGCGATTGCAGTGACAATCTCTGTACAGCTTGTGGGGGTCTATCTGGTCTTTGCGTCTCTGATCCTGCCAGCCCTGGCTGCGATCAATACTTCCCGGAGAAAACGTCTGCATGCTGCCTATCTTGTTGCCATTCTCGGCTACGCTCTTGGTATTCCTCTCTCTGCAATGATCGATATGCCAACGGGAGCCGTTGTTACATGGATGCTAGCAGTGACAGCAGTAATATATCGAATCAGCAATAGATTTCTGGTTTCGTAAGCTTCCTCGTCAAGTAGACAGTTCAAAACGGTGTTTTCCATCAATCGACTTCCACGGGCAGCAGGTGCAAACCCGCCAAAGGACTTCCCGAAATCCATAGTCCCTTGGTGCCTCGGGCGTAAAAAAGGCCCGCATGTGATGCAAGCCTATGATTTCAATGAGAGAAAATGTGGTGGGCCGTCAGGGACTTGAATCCAGGTTCTGTCTGAAAGCGCCGGCCAACCAGAAAACAATCAGGATGACCGGCGCGCATCACATGGAACTGTCTCTACTGTTGAGGTCGAGCGACGATCAATGCGGCCCTCCCTGCACGTGATGGATCGGATTGCCGTCGACCGCGATCGCCTGCGTATTCTCAAGCTTTTTGACGTCCTCTTCCGACAGCTGCGGACGATCCACCTTGATCGTTAGCTTGTTCAGCTTGGCGGTCAACGGGAACGGCGGCTTGTAGTCGGCATCGTTGACGCCGGTCAGGGTGTCCGAGCCGATGTCGAATTGCTCGTCCCACTGCAGGATGATCGGCAGGGTGCGCTTCATCTTCTTGGTATCGACCACCTTGCCGTTCACCTTCAGCGTGCCGGTACCGCTTTGGCCCAGGCCGCTCATGTTGTTATAGGCGAGGGTGCCGGCACCGACGCCGTCGTACTTGAAGTCGAACTCCACGGTATGGCGGCCAGGCGGCAACGCTTCGGATGCCTGCCATTTCTCCCGCTTCAGGTTGAGCAGGTTCCAGAGGAACACCGGCTTGCCTTCCAGCAGGTAGAAGCCGTAGCCGGCAAAACGTCCACCGGAGGTGAGGATCATGCCCTCGGCGCCACCTTCCGGCACCTCGATGTCCGCCGTGATGGTGTAGGAACTGTTCAGCAGTCCCGGCGAGTCACCCTGGGGCAGCCCGGTCATCGGATGCGTGTAGACGAACTCGGTGCGCCCGGCGGTGATGTTGGGGCGCGGCTTGCCCAGGCGGTTGGCGACCGAGGCATCCAGGGGGAACACCTGGAACTTCTTCGCCTCCTCGATGAAGAGTTTCTTCAGCTCTTTGACTTTGTCCGGGTGCTTGTCGGCAATGTCGTTGGACTGGGTGAAGTCCTCGTTGAGGTTGTAGAGCTGGAGCACCTGGTTGTTCAGCGGATCGGGGTTCGGGGTCCCGAAGGCCTCCCAGGGCGCGCGGTTTACCTTGGTGGCGAGTAGCCAGCCCTCGTGATAGAGCCCATACTGGCCCATCATCTCGAAGTACTGGGTCTTGTGCCGGGACGGCGCCTTGGCGTTCTCCTTGTCGAAGGTGTAGGCGAAGCTGGTGCCCTCGATAGGCGCCTGCTTGATACCATCCACATGCTCAGGGGCCTGGATGCCAGCGACTTCCAGGATGGTCGGCGTCACGTCGATCAGGTGCATGAACTGCTCGCGCAGACCACCTTTGTCCTTGATCCGCGCAGGCCAGGAAACGGCCATGTTCTGACGGATACCGCCAAGCCTGGAGGCGTTCTGCTTGAACCAGGTGAACGGTGTGTCGAAGGCCCAGGCCCAGTGCGCCGACATGTGGTTGTAGGTCTCCTCGGTTCCCCAGACGTCGTACCACTTCATCTGGGTCTCCGCCGGCATCTTGGTGACCCCGTTGAAATAGGCGACTTCGTTGGGGGTGCCCAGCAGGCCGCCCTCGGCACTGGTGCCGTTGTCGCCGTTGATGTAGATGACCAGGGTGTTGTCCAGCTTGCCCATGTCCTCGACTGCCTGGATGACCCGGCCGATCTCGTGGTCGGTATAGGCCGCGTAGGCAGCAAAAATCTCGACCTGTTTGATGAAGAGCTTCCGCTCCGTGTCCGTCAGCTCGTCCCAGGGCTTGAGTACATCCTTCGGCCAGGGCTCGAGTACGGCATCCGCTGGGATGACGCCAAGTTTTTTCTGATTCTCGAAGATGCGCTCGCGCAGCTTCTCGTAGCCGTCGTCGAACAGCTTCATCGCGCTGATTTTCTCTACCCACTCTTTGGTCGGGTGATGCGGCGCATGGGTGGCGCCCGGTGCATACTTGACAAAGAATGGCTTGCTCGGATCAACCTGGTTGAGCCGGTTGATGTGTTCAATGGCGTCATCGGCCATGCCGGTGATCAGGTTCCACTCCGGGTCACCCGTAAACGGGTAGATCTGCGTGGTGTTGCGGAACAGGTTCGGCTGCCACTGGTTGGCATCCCCGCCGACGAAGCCGTAGAAGTATTCAAAACCCAGCCCGGTCGGCCACTTGTCGAACGGACCTGCCTGGCTGGCGGCGAAGGCCGGGGTATTGTGATCCTTGCCGAACCACGACGTGGCGTAACCGTTGTCCCGCAGGATACGGCCGATGGTGGCCTTGTCTTCCGGAATAATGCTGTTGTAGCCGGGGTAGCCGGTGGACTGCTCCGAAATGACACCAAAACCTACCGAATGGTGGTTGCGGCCGGTGATCAGCGCAGCCCGTGATGGCGAGCAGAGCGCGGTGGAATGGATGTTGTTGTAGCGCAACCCCTCGTTCGCGATGCGATCCATGGTCGGGGTCGGGATCACGCCGCCGAAGGTGCTCGGTACACCGAAGCCGGCATCGTCGGTGATAATCAGCAGCACATTTGGTGCTTCCTTCGGGGGGACGATCCGCGGTGCCCACCAGGGCCTGGAATCCGCGGCATTGGGCTTGATCACGCCTCCGAACTCCGGTGGCGGTGCCGGCAGCTCCTTGCCATCGATGGTTGTCGTGGCACCCGGTGTTCCAGGTACACCGGTCACTTCGGGTGCCTTGCTCCCTTGCTGTTGCGCGGCTGCGACGGGCAAAGCGAAGAACGCAAACTGAGCCAGAACAAGCAGGAAGGTAATGGAAGCTCTCCGCGTGAAGCGGACAGCGGAGGTCGTGTCTGATATGTGCATGGTTTTTTTCCTCATACTCAAGCAGTCAATGGTGTATATCTCTTATAAAAGCTGAATAAAGCCCTGCGCTGCGGCTCCAATCGGGCCATAAGGTTTTTCCGGGTCACTCAGGTCAGTAGGCCAATGCGCGCCTGCGCCAGACACGCCGGCGTCTACCTGCGAAGGAGACCGGGGTGAGCGGACGGCCGATGATATCGATGAAGAGGGAAGAGGCGCCTCCGCTGGCCGGAAGTTCGCCCTCGAGAACATCGACCCTGTAGCTCAGATTGCCCCCATCGAGCCGTGGCTCGTGCAGGGTGACGACCACATTTTCGACCTTGCCCTCCTCAAGAAGCGCCAGGTCCGCATTGGGCGGATCGGACTCGAAGCTGTCTTCTCCCTCACCCCAGAAGGGGACGAAGTCATCCGTCGCCATGTGACCGGCAAGTCTCTCGGGCCGGTCCGAAAACAGGATGGTGGTCGGGTTGACGTCTGTCAGGGTCAACACACCGTCGGCATATCGCATACCTGCAGCAGTCTGTACAAACAGAAACTGGGGCTTGGCATCTGTATCTTCTGTTGCAGCAAAAACCCTGCTGCCATAGGCAACAGGCGCCAGCGTCAGTCCGAGAAGTACATCGCGTCGGGTAGTCATGTGAACCTCCATCCAGACAATTGCAGGATAAAACCTGCCTGGTAGTGTGTTTATAGATGAAGTCGCTGGCAGAGAATTGATAATTTAAGACAAAAATGGCGGGAGATGCTTCAGATCAATCAATCAGCACTCCGGCAGCCTTGCTGTAAAAGAGAAGTGTTCAGGTGGTGCTCTGATTTCCGGATCGCCATGCAGTGGCGGTCATACCAGACCATCGACGAAAGGCGTGATTGAAAGCAGCTGACTCGGCATAGCCCAGGAGCAGGCCGATATCGGCGATGGGCAGGTTGGTGTCGCGGAGCATTTGCTGCGCAAATTCATAGCGCACTTGATCCAGGATATTGCTGAATGCGGCCCCCTCGGCTTGTAGATGGCGCGTCAGGGTTCGTGGGTGGCGTTCCATGAGTTTCGCAACGCCGCGGAGATCGATTCCATGGAGTCCCGCTCCTGATGCAATCATCCCACGGATCAAGCGGCGAACCCTGTTTGTCAGTGTGGCGCCGCCGCTCAGGAGATCCAGTTCCTCGAGTTCCTCGTTCAACAGGGCATAGGCATGCGGGTCTGATCCCTGTACCGGACGTTCGAGATCCGTGGTCGGAAAGGCGATTGCGGCGTGTTCTGCGCCGAAATGCAGCCGCGTGCCAAAATGCTGCCTGAATATTCTCCTGTCCCCGGGAGGGTCACGAAACATCAGGACCTCGGAGGGCTTCCACTCCTTGCCCACCAGTTCCTTGAACGTATTGATGGCGATGGCGAGGGCTGCATCGTAGATGTGGTCTGTTCCGGGAATTCCCTGGGAATAAAGTGTGTAACCGAACATGCTCTGGCTTCCGGTTTCCCAAAGGATGGGTACAGCGCCGCGGTCGTGTAGATGAAACTGTCGGATCAAGGCGCGTAATGCCGTACCAAAATCGGGTGCGAAGCTCATCAATTGCCCGACCTTTCCGAGTACGTCCAGACTTGCGTGACGTCCGAGTTCGAACCCGGGGTATTCGATTCCTGTGACGGCCGCTGTCCGAACAAACAAGCGCCCGATGGCTATGAAACTGATTGTATTTTCCGGATCCTGAAACAGGGCTGGGTCAATACCCGTTTCCCGAATAACCTTGTCGGGGTCGAGTCCCTTATCTGACAAGATACGTGGAAGACCGAGTAGTGGTGCCATCCTCAAGGTTCCCTCGCCGATGAGTTCGGTTGCAGAGGGAAGATGAAGAGTCCTCCTTTTAGAATTATTTTTTGAATCCATCAAAGTATTTGCCTGGTTTGTTGTTACCTGTAAACAAGAACACTGTATGTACTACAAATACGGATAAATTGTCATCCGCGTGGCCTGTTGGTGATCTCGTAAGCTTCCCCGTCAAGCAGACAGTTCAGAACTGAAGATTCCCAGCAATCACCCTGCATAGATACCCGCCTGAAACACACCAAAGGACTCCCCGAAATCCATAGTCCCTCGGTGCCTCGGACATAAAAAAGGCCCGCATGTGATGCAAGCCTATGATTTTCATGAAAGGGCCGGGTAGAGCCCGTTGAGGAGACCCCCTTCGAGCTAATAGTGTTACCCATGTCCTCGGAATAAAGTGTTACCTGTGTGCCCGGAATGGGCCAATGCGGTTTAATCACTGAATTCCAGCATCTCCGTGATAGCGTCAATACCGGCTCGGGCACAGGCATCATCATTGTCCCCTTGTATTTTATCCGCTGGTGCTCCCGAGACTCCGACTGCACCATACATATGGCCACCGACGCGAATGGGCACGCCACCGCCAACACGTAGCATTCTGTGTCTTGGATTAAGAAGACTGGGGCGATCTACCCAGTCAATGGTGCTTGTCTGTAACGTTGCAGCCATGTAAGCCTTGTCCTGAGCAACATCGATAGTATGAATGCCCGACAAGGGATTGCGTTTGAATGCAAGTAAATTCCCATATCGATCAGTAACAGCAGCTGTAACCTGGTAGCCACGGTCACGGCAGGCTTTTTCTGCAGTCTCTGCCACCTTAGCCGCTGCATCACTGGAAAGCAGTCGTGTGTTGATATATGGAGAATCTTCTGCGAAGGCCGGACTGCACAAGAATGTCCATAACACGACTGACTTTCGCAGATTCATATTCATTCTCCTTTCAAAACCTCATTTAGTGCTACAGAGAGTGGTCGTCATAGGCAAGGTAATCTGACGCTTCGGGTCACATGCAATTATTTTGGTGACTTGCCGTAGGAGTGAATGAGTAGCATCACTGGAGTATAGCCTGCTAGCTTCTCGATCGATTTAACCCTCTGGATGCGGTTGCGCTGTAACTGAAATAGACCGAACAACACCGAACTTTGATCGAGACAGTGCCGATCGAACATCGTAGGAGGGTGTGGAAGCTGAAATTCAGGGAAGCTGTGTATATAGTGAAAACAGACTGCGACTAAAACAGGGTTGCTGTGGTGCTTCTTCCAGTCTTGATATCAGCGCAAACAGTCTAGTGTCTGTTTCACGAGCTGAGATCCTTGAGTCCATACCATACGTTTCCACTCATCCTTTTCCGGATAGAATGCATTTTTGAGCTCCTCCTTGAGGATTGATGAATCAGGGTGATCCCAGCCACCGCTGTGGTGTACGTGATTTTCTGACCTCAGTGCCCAGAGTACAGTCGGTGAGGGATATGTGCCGAACTCAAGGCTTACGGCAATCACATCTTTGTTGGGTAGCAACTTAACAAAGCCACGTTTGAGAGGTCCGTGTATGACTGGTGATACCGCGTCACCGACGAAAGGATTAGTGACTGGAGTATCCCAGCACTGCGTCATCCACTGATAGTTTGGCTCGTCAGGAAAGATTTCGGTTATTGCCTCTGCGGCACCGTATTCGCCGAGGCCTGTATGGACATCGATCAGTATTACTCTGGATGCAGAAGAGAGATAACGCTCAGTAATTTTCTGCAACGTCAGGTTAGACCAGCTCTTGGCCGTTCCGCCGTAAAAAATTCCATTGGGATGCCTGTATTGCCCTCCACTGATTGCAGATCGCAGCCAGTGTTCTTTTTTGGTAATGCGATACCAGACCAGCCCAGCTCTGGCCTTAACATTTTCCCATATTGATAGTGATGCAGGTTCGAATAACCAGGCTAGTTGGTCATATCCATCATTCGAGGGGTGCGGCTCGGTGTGGTTAACAAAATTACGATTCAGATCGACATTCTCTTCATTGAAACGGCGCAGGTGAGAAAAGCCATAGGGATTCAGGGCATGGTAAAAGAGTAAGCCCACGTCATCGGGCAACATTTCTGTAATCCCTTCACGCAACAGTCCTGCCTGTATTGCCGAGCCGGCAAATCCCTCTACGCCATGAGTTCCTGATCCGATGACTATAACTGTGTTCGCGCCGGTCAGGTTGAATGAAGCAATATCGGTATATAGTTCCTCGCCATTACTTCCAGCGTGAGGATTACGGTAGTGCTCAAGCCTGCCCCCGGCAGCCTCTGCAGCATCCAGGAATTTTGTTCGGGCTTCCTGATAGTGGCCAGAAAAATAATCATGGATTTCTGTATCGGCACGTGCGGGAGAGATCAGGAGAAACATTAGCACCATGGTCCAACTGATCAACAGTTTGCCTGCCATGCCTGTTCGCACTATTTCATTCATCTGATACTGTCATTTCCGGGTGTTCTAACCTTGCAGGATTCTGTTTTTCTTAAAAGTGTGAGGTTTACACCTTGGTGTCACCAAATGAGGACGTCTCATGATTTATCGTTCGTCGTTGACTTGATGAAAGCGTACGATGTCTCCAAGGCTTGTGTGCATATATGGTACTGCAC
>JASFPB010000056.1:0-9987 GCA_050116235.1 Chromatiales bacterium
GTGAAGCAACAGGCTGGATGATTGCCCTTGCCGACATGCCCTGGATCGAATCTGCCACCATCGACACCCTGGCCATGCAGCTCTGCCGGGGCGCCTCCATCATCGCCCCGATCCATGCGGGACGGCGCGGACACCCGGTCGGCTTTTCCGGGCGCTGGAGAGAGGCGCTCGGGGACCTTTCGGGCGATAGCGGTGCGAGGCGACTGCTCGATGCACACCCGGATGCTCTCGAGCTCATCGAAACCACTGATCCGGGTGTCATCAGGGATATCGACTACCCGCACGACCTTCCCTGACTGCCAACGGCCGGCGTCGCCGCGCTGCTTCCGGACCTGTCCCGGTCACGAAAAATTTCCCTTTTACATACAAGACCTTGCGCAGATGTCAACTTTGAACTCTGTGGCACGATTTGTTAAGGTTCGGATCCCTTCCAGGGTCGGGACCGGTCAACAGCTACCGGACAATCACGGCCGCGCATGAAGAATCTGATCGCGCAAAGATGGACAGCGCCCGTTTTGGAGAGAGGTTATGAAACAGACGCCCGCACTTCGAAAAATCGATATCGCACCCCCGGCAGAGCCCGAGCCGAGACGATTCAGGGTCTACACCCAGCGAGACCTGGAGAGCATCGCGGAGCTCGCGCACCTCTCGGAGGAGAGACGTTTCGAAATGCGTGTCGTCTCGTCGGTGCTCCCTTTTCGCGTGAACGCCTACGTTATCGAGGAGCTCATCGACTGGTCGAAGGTTCCTGAGGATCCGATCTTCCAGCTCACCTTCCCGCAGCGCGACATGTTGACCCCGGAGATGTATGACCGCATGGCCAGTGCCTGGCGAAACGGCCTCGACAGGAAAGCCATCCAGGCACTTGCAAAGGAGATGCGCGCCGAGCTGAACCCGCATCCGGCAGGCCAGATGCAGATGAACATCCCGCTCGACGAAAATGGCGAAGCCATCAACGGCATTCAGCACAAGTACCGCGAGACTGTGCTCTTCTTCCCCAGCCAGGGCCAGACCTGCCACAGCTATTGCACCTTCTGCTTCCGCTGGGCACAGTTTGTCGGCGACAAGGAGTTGCGTATCGCCACCAACGAGGCAGCGCATCTGCACGCCTACCTCGAGGCACACTGCGAGGTCACAGACCTGCTCGTCACCGGCGGCGACCCGATGGTCATGAAAACCCGGCATCTCGTCTCCTACCTGGAGCCCCTGCTCGAACCGCGTTTCGATCATGTACAGACGATCCGTATCGGCACCAAGGCACTCACCTTCTGGCCGCATCGCTTCGTCACCGACGAGGATGCCGATGAACTTATCGACCTGCTTGCGCGGCTCGCCGGTGCCGGCAAGCATGTTGCGATCATGGCGCACTACAATCACTGGCAGGAACTCTCCACGGAGATTGCCCATGAGGCAATCCGTCGCCTGCGTGACACCGGGGCAGAGATCCGCGCGCAGGGACCTTTGCTGGCGCATATCAACGACAACCCGGATGACTGGGCCAGGCTCTGGAAGACGCAGGTGCGACTCGGCATCATCCCGTACTACATGTTCGTCGAGCGGGATACGGGCGCGCGTCACTACTTCGAAGTGCCGCTTGCGAAAGCCTGGAACATCTATCGTGACGCCATGCAGCAGGTCTCGGGCCTCTCACGCACCGCGCGCGGACCGAGCATGAGCGCCGGACCGGGAAAGATCGAGATCCAGGGAGTCACGGAGATCAACGGAGAGAAGGTCTTCGTACTGCGCTTCATCCAGGCACGTAACCCGGACTGGGTCCAGAGACCTTTCTTCGCGAAGTATGACGAACAGGCGACGTGGCTCGATCACCTGGAGCCGGCATTCGGTGAAGAGGCCTTTTTCTTTGCCGAAGAGTATGCTGCCATGCAGGAAGAGCGGGGTGCCTGAGGCGGATCGGAACCAGTCACCAGTCATGAATAGACCGCAGCCAGTGCCCGGCGGGGCCTGACCGGATAAACTCGACACATGGAACTGCTCAAGTCAGCCTCGATTCTCTTCATACTGCTGAATCCGTTCCTGATGAGTGTCTACCTCATCAGTCTGATCAGGGAGTTGTCGCTGAGGGAATTTTTCTCCGTCATGGCACGTGCACACCTGATCAGCGCTGTTGCCTTCATCCTGTTCGCTATCGCCGGTGATGCGATCTTCGAGGATGTCTTCCGGGTACGCTTCGCCTCGTTCCTGATCTTCGGCGGCATCGTCTTCCTGATGATCGGTGTGCGATCCGTCTTCTCGGGCAAGATCCTGCTGTTTGAAACCCACGGCAACCCCGAACATCTCGCGGGTGCCGTCGCGATGCCGTTCATGATCGCACCCGGGACCCTGAGCGCGAGCGTGCTGATCGGTTCCGTCCAGCCACCCGGTATGGCGTCAGCTGCTGTCGGCATCGCGGTGCTGGCCTCCCTCCTCTCGATCATGCTATTCAAGTGGATCCATGACCCCTTGCAAAAGCGTAACGAGCGCCTGTTGAACCGTTATGTCGAAATCTGCGGCCGGGTGGTCGCGCTCTTTACCGGGACCTATGCGATCGAGATGATCGCCCGGGGCATCGAAATGCTCTTCATTCTCAAGGCCTGACATGCAGGCCGGGGCAGATCCGGCAGTTCACCGCCTGTTTCAGCGATAGGTGACGATGAAAAACCAGAGCGTCATGAAGCTGCCGGCGAGGATCACGAAGCCGCGAACAACGCCTTGCGGCACCTGTCGGGAGAGATGTGCCGCGATATATCCCCCTGAGACAGTACCCAGCAACACGATAATGCCCTCGCGCCATGCAATCGCGCCCTCGACAATGAAGAGTGCGATGGCGATCAGTGAAACAAGCGACGAAACCAGCAGCTTGATGCCGTTCATGGCGTTGATATCCGTCTGCCCCGCCAGCACCAGGTAACTCAGGAGGATGATGCCGAGCCCTGCGTTGAAGAAACCGCCGTAGATGCAGACAGCGACGAGAAGCAACAGCAGCATCACTGCACCTGCCCGTCCCGCATGTTGATGCCGTGATGCAAAGCCCCTCAATGCCAGGTTGAGCCTGCCACCGAGCGCGAACAGCAGAGTCGCGAAGAGCAGCAGCCATGGAATGGCTTCCCTGAAAAGGTTTTCCGGTGTGCGCAACAGCAGCCAGGCGCCGGCTGCGCCACCAGCCAGGCTTGCGAGCGTGTATTTCAGCAACTCCTTTCGATGGGCTGCCAGTTCACTGCGGAAGGCCCAGGCTCCACTGAGATATCCGGAACAGGAGGAGAAGGTATTGGTGGCGTTTGCACTCACCGGGGGGACGCCGACGAACAGCAGCGCCGGAAATGTGATGAAACTGCCACCACCTGCAATCGAGTTCAGCATACCGCCGGCAAAACCGGCAGCAAAAAGAACAAGCCATTCGATCGACAAAAGCTGAACCCCTGATGCCAAAAGCTGCAGGATACCAGTTTGGCGAAACAGGCAACCCTGCTCATGACGATGCGCATAGGGAGAAAATCAGAAGGTGCCGAAAAAACCGATTCCTATGTGGAGGTTCGGTGGCCAGCCCGAAGCATCGCCCGCGACAGGCCCCAATTCACTCTTGCGGCCCTCGATCACTGCCCGGGTCGTGGAGACACCTTCACTGTAACTGTGACGGACAGCGGTAAAGAGCCCCTCGACCACCAGGGTTCTGCCGGCCCTGTAATCAGCCGGATCGAGAAATCCCGGAAACCTTGCCAGCACGCGGCCGTTCGAGGATTGCGAGAGCCGGGGCCATCCGGAGTCAAGCGGATAGCTCAGAAGCTCGAGAAGGGTTTCGTCACTGCGGTTGGTGACGGCGATCAGGGTGCCACCCCAGATGACATCCCTGCCACGGAATTTCTCGGGGTAGAGAATCGCATCGGCAGGCGTAAAGCTGGCGCCGGCATCCTGCTCCTCCACTGTTTCACAGCCCGCGAGTAACGCGAGCAGTAACAGGCTTGCAAGGAACCGCATCAGGAGTCGTCCGCGGGTTTCCGGGACGCCGGTGCTGCAGCCGGTCCCGACCTGATGATCGGCGGTCTGTAGGGGTACCTGTAGTAGGGCGCATGCCAGTAGTAGTGCGGCCAGCCGAAATAGTAGCGGTCATACCACCAGGGTGAGTAATAGAGGCTTTCCGGCACCTCGTAATTACCTGCCCAGAGCTTGCGCTGCTGCACCTCGACAACAGGGTAGGTGTAGCTGTAGTCGCCAACCTTGCCCTTCGTGACACCCGCCAGTGCGCCAACGACGGTGAGCCTGTTGGGTTCCCTGTACTCGGCAGGGTCCACGAAACCGGGGATCCTCGCCATGAAACGCCCGGTGGACGTCTTGCGATCATCCGGCTCCGAGAAGGAAGCAAGCGGTTTGCCCAGAATCTCGACCAGGGAATACTCCTCCCTGTTTGTAATGCCGAGGATGGTGCCGCCCCAGCGCACGAGCTTGCCTCTGTAGGCATCGGGCATTTGCGCGGCCTGAGTCACAGTCACCTCGGAGACATTGGCGTTTTTCAGCGGATCGCTGGTGCAACCACCGAGAAGGAGGAGGCCGGGCAGCAGTAATGGGATTATTTTCAGCATGCAATCACTCCAGCATGGCGCGCGCCGGAGTCCTGTAGAGTACATCGGGCGTTCATTGACATAGACCGCAGAAATCACGCTTTGTTTTCGATAGAATCCACCGCAGATTGCGAGCGGAGCAGAGCATGCCGGACAAAACCCTCCCCTGCTGGATTTACAGGAGCACCCGCAAGGAGGAGATGTATCTTTACCTTGCCAGGGAAGACGGCTATGACGATTTGCCCGAGATGTTGCGACAGCATTTTGGCAGGGCCATTTTCGTCATGCAACTCGACCTCGACAGCGGCCGCGCACTGGCTCGTGCCGACACCCTGTCTGTTATGCAAGCGCTCGAAGAGCAGGGCTATTACCTCCAGCTGCCGCCCAAACTCGAACCGGAGATGAATTATGGCGAATAAATGGGTCTGGATTGCCGGAGGATTGCTGCTGGTCGGCCTGGCAATCTGGTTTGTGACGCCACCAGCAGATCACCGGCAAACCCTGCAGCGGACAGACCTGCCCTGGCAGGTGAGTGTGGAGCCCGATGGCAGCTCGAGAGTCTTCGACCTGCATATCGGCAATTCATCGCTCAAGGAGGCCATTGCCAAGTTCGGAAACCCGGAAGCTGTTGCACTCTACATCAGGGAATCCGGCACGCGGGATCTGGAAACCTATTTCGGGACCGTCACCATGGGGCCCCTGAAAGCCAAGATCATCCTCAGCCTGCAGGTGGATGAGAAGCGTCTCGATACATTCGAGGCCAATGCCATCAAGCAGGAATTTTCCGCGGAAGGTCACAGGAAACTGCTGCTCAGCAGCGAGGACAAGCAGTCACTCGGCGATGCACGCATCCGTGGCATTACCTATATCCCTACCTACAGGGGTCTCGAGGCAGATTTCTTCCGGGAACGCTTCGGTGAACCGGCCGCCTGGAAGGTGGAAGACGAGGAGCATGTGCAGTGGTTTTACCCCGACATCGGCATGACGCTGCTGCTGAGCGCAGAAGGGAGGGAAATCCTCCAGTACAGGATGCCGCGTGATTTTGTGATGCCCGAAGGAGTCGAATCGGAGTCCTCCGGAAAATCCCCGACGGTGAGTGAATCCGGGAAAGAGTAGGCAGATCTCTTGCTAGCCGGCCCGGACGAGTTCGTCCATGCGCGCTTTCGCCTGCTCCCATGCAGGACCGCGGTTTCCCTGCTCGACCATGAGTTCCATCAGCGCGTAAGCCAGCCTGCGTTCGTCAGGCTGAAGATCCCGCAACTTGTTGAGCTTGAAGAGACATCCCGCCTGTTCGTAGTCCATGGTGTTGACCATTGCGTAGAGCGTCAGGGAAGCTGCTGAATGCGGAGCACTCTCGACGAGTCGCAGAATGCCATCGAGGACGGTCACCCGATCGTTCATCGCACAAAACCTGCATAAAAAAAACGTGAAAGATATGATACCCTCAACCGTTACCGGATTTCGGATAAACAGGGCTGCCACGAGGCCCTTCCCTGAATAACACAGAGAGATCGAACATCCCTGGCAGACAGCCCTGCACGGGCTGTCATGAATACCTGCAGGAGAACAACATGCAAATCAGAAAATCCATTCTGGCATCCAGCATGGCGGCCATGATGGCCGCCACTTCCGTTGCCTCTGCCGAGGCCGTCAGCTGCGCCAACCCGATGAGCGCCGAGGAGCAGCAGGCGCACGTTCAGAACATGCAAAACATGTCTGAACAGGACAGGGGACTCTATCGTGACAGGCAGTACGAGATACTGCGCGAGAGAGTCAGGGAGATGGGTTGCCCTGAACTGCCCGCTACTCCGCCCTGGAAAACGGCAGCCAAAGCCGCGCCCCCTGCTCCTGTAGCGCCTCCCCCATCACAAGCCGGGCAAGAGGCTTTAACAGAGGAGCGTCGCGCCGAGGCTGAGAAAGCCATGGAAGCCCGCCGTGCCGAGATCCAGAAACAGATGGAAGCCCGCAAGGCAGAAGCAGAGAAGCGCATGCAGGAGCGACAGTCCGCAGCCGAGGCAAAGCAGCCTCCTGCAGCACCCGATGTTTCGGCACGCGAGGAAGAAATTGCAGCTCGCCGTGCCGAAATGCAGAAGCAGATGGAAGAACGCAAGGCCGAGATGGAGCAGCGCATGCAGGAGCGCGAGGCAGCCTCGCAACCGGCCGAAGAGCCCAAGTCCGAAATGACCATGAAGGCGAAAGAACACAAGGCCGAAATGGGCGAGCGTATGGCGGAACGTCACCAGGGAGTGAAACCTGCTGAAGCACCTGAAACCGCAAAGCCTCAGGCTGCTGAAGAAGGCCAGGCTACCTCCCCCGAAAAGCAGGCAGAAGCGGCACAGCGTCAGCAGGCTGCCGAGCAACGCCAGGCTGCCATGCAGGCACAAAGGGAAGCACGCCGGGCCGCGATGCAGAGACAGAGAGACGCCCGCCGTCATGCCGCCATCCAGGAACGCGAGGCCGGCCAGGCCAGCGTCGATCCGCGGACTGTTGCACGGCCGGATGAGAGCATGCGGCCACCCATGCGAGACCGTCGCCAGGAGATGTATCGCAGGCCGGTCCCGCAGCGCTACGGAATGCCGCGCGCATCGAGCAGGGAGCAGCAGGAGATGGAGAGAGCACGCGCAGAGCGTCGCATACTCATGGAACAACGCATGAAACAGCAGCAGGAAGCCATGCGCCAGCGTATGGACAGCGCTATTGAAAACCTGCCGCCGGCTCCCATCGCGCCTGAGCAAGCTCCCATGATGCAGCCTCCGCGTTCCGCACCTGCGCCGTATGGCGAGAGAGCTCCGCGCATGCCATACGGGATGCCTTATGGCAGGCCTATGCCTTATGGCGGACCTATGAATACGCCACCGCAGCAACCCGCTCCCCGGGGTTACGGCTATCCGGGCCGCTGAGCACTCCCTGAGTCAACAGCAAAACGCCGGCCCCGGGCCGGCGTTTTTTTATGCGCCCGCCTGGATACTACTTGCGCATGAGACCCCGTATTCTCTTGACGTACTTGCGTGTCTCTCGCGGTGCATGAGGTGCAACCTGGTCCCACCTGCTAATAGTCCCCTTGGATGCAGAGGCTTTCCTGTAAGCCTTGCGAACACCGCCAAACCCCGCATTGTAGCTACCGAAGGCAAATGCCAGTCGTTCCTCTGTCGGCAGACCCTTGTTGCGCCAGCGGAGATACATCTGCCGGTCATAATAGATGCCGGCCGCAATATTCCAGCGTGGTGTCCTGATGTCGATGACATAGGGATTCTGTTTCTTGATCTCGCGAAACGTGGAGGGAAGGATCTGCATGATGCCTGTTGCGCCTGTCCGGCTCTTTGCCGATGGCTTGAGGTTTGATTCGGCAATAGCCTGGGACTTGAACCATTTCCAGTCAACGTGCGGGCCGAAATAGTGTTTCGAATACTTCCGGAACATGCCGTCATATTTCCTGGACCAGTGGTCATCATCGACAGGCGGATCCTTGATCGCCAGCGCGACAGCCGGAATCAGTAGCAAGCCGATGAAAACCGCGGGGCGCACCTCAGTTCAGCCCGAGACCGATAACGAGCCCGAGCGCAGTCCCGATACCGATAAACATCCCCGCGATCATCATGCCGACGGCAAGATTCCCCTCCGCGAGTTTTTCGGGAATATTGAAACTGACAATGTGGCTGAAAAGCTTGCATCCCATCCACATGAAAAAGAGCGTCATCAGACCGCCCGTTGCCACGTAAATCAGGTTCAGGACAATAGGGTCGATATCGGAACTCATGGAATCTCCTCTACGATGAATGAGTCGCAGGTGTGGCAACCTCGGAGTATGGCCAGGAAGCTCGCTTCAGCTTGTCATGCTGCACGAATTTCTTTCCGGGATTGCCGCCGCTGTTCACACTGTTGTTATTCTGCTCTTCCCGCTGTCAGGCAAAAGCCGATTACGGGATTTCCCTGAAAGAATAAGCCCTCAACCGGTCATGATCAAGCAGCGGCTCTCCCCTGACCTCCGGCTGTTTTCCGGTAGAACTGCAGAAGCACGATATTCATCATTTGCCGTGAAGATACTCCTCGTCGCTGAAGGAGAAGACCCATTGAGGCTTGAGACCGACGAGGATCGTCATGATCCAGCCATTGAGAACAGCCTCCGGGAAGAACATCAGCGGGAAAAAGGGAAGATAACTGTGATTGAGCATCTCCCAGGTATAGCTCGAGGCCAGGAGCAGGAAGAGCATTGTCAGTAAAGCCGAGAGGACGGCAACGACGCCTCCGGTCAGGAAGGCGTTGATAAAGACATAGATGAAAAAGTTCTTCGGCAACAGGGCACGCACCAGCAGCAGTGAGAACCAGGTCAGGCTGGCAGGTGCCAGGACCTCGACGAGCATGCTGGGAAAGAAGCCGCTCCAGTCGCCCATACCAAAAAGGATGACCGCGCAGAGCACGATGGAGCCGCCGATGATGGCCATCGACCATCCGAACATCAGCGTGAGCGCTGTCATCGCAGAGAGATGAAATACGAGCCCCTCTTCCATCTCCGTGCGAAGAACCCAGAGAATCAGCATGCAGACAAGAGCGCCGAAAAAGACATTGGAGTTATTGCCATCAAGCAGTTTTCGCCAAGGCGCATGGCGTATGGCAAGGAGCATGACGACAGTTGCCGCGACCGCGGTCATGCCAATAAAGTGCGTGGAGAAAAGTGAACCGGACAACTGCATCGGAAAGCCTCTGACGATCAGTCGGTCAGCCAGTAGACAACTTTATTTTCAACGGCGAGCTTCACCGGTTTCAGACGATCACCTGCACAGGGCCCGCTGACACACTTGCCCTCCTCGATGGTGAAAAGCGCCCCGTGCGTCGCGCATTCGATGAAACTGCCATCGGCATCGAGGAACTGGTCGGGCACCCACTCCAGTGCGACGCCAGTATGCGGACAGCTGTTGATATAGCCATGCACTTCGTTGTCGCGACGCACGACAAAGAGAGAGACCGTCTCCTCACCAAGATCCATGTCGAAACCCTTGCTACCGGGTTCAGGCAGTTCATCAAGGGCGCATAGGGAATAACGTTGCATCGCTCACTCTCTCTGGAGACCTGTCGCTCCTTCTCACCGGGAGAGGCATCATAGTGCATCACCGAGTGATCCGAAACCGGTCTGGCCACACTTGACCGCCGCCAGCTGCACCGCCTCCCTGAGTGCCTCCCGGACCGGCATGCCGCGAAGCAGGCAATGAATGATGCCCGCGTTGAAGACATCGCCTGCGCCAACCGTATCCACAACGACCGGGACCTCGAAAGCCGCCTGGTGATACAGCTGATCGTCCTGCGTGAGGGCCCATGCTCCGGCCTCCCCCCAGCTGCAGAACAGCAAGGGGCGCTCTTTTCCTGCATGGCGCGCATGCGCCTCGAGAAACGCAGGGGCATTGTCATATCCCTTCTGCCTTGCATAGTGCCTCGAAAA
>JASFPB010000057.1:0-9983 GCA_050116235.1 Chromatiales bacterium
CCCTGCGCGACGTTCAAAGCCGCCTTGCGGCTTTAGTCGAACCTCTGTTCGGTTCTCATCCTCCCCGAGCAACGCCTTGGAGGAGAATCCGTCGCAAACGGACACCGCTTGCCGACGCTTTAATTTACTCTGGTGGAGGGGGGAGGATTCGAACCTCCGAAGGCTGAGCCGTCAGATTTACAGTCTGATCCCTTTGGCCACTCGGGAACCCCTCCAAAAAAGAGGACGCATTTTGCTACAAGTACACACCCCTGTCAACACGGCCAGCATAAATATCCACCCGCGACAGAGTGCCCGGGAGAGGTGCTAAAAAGAGGATGATAGAGCGATGCGGGAATCAGCAATCCGCCGGCCAGGATACCTGCCTGACAGCCATCCGAACACAAACCATGATCGCTGCAGACTCCGGGACGGCCGGAGAAAACAGCCGGGGCAGGCGATGGTGGATTTCCACCAGCCGCCCGTGGCCGATTATTCAGTTACTGGCGGCGGCGCTCCACTGCTCCATCTGCTTCAACAGCAGGGCCGGAGCCTCAAGGTAGGGGACGACGCCATTCGCACGTACAACTTCCCGGCCCGACGGACTGTTTGCGAAATCCGCAAATTTCAGTAACTCCCGGTAGTTGTCGCTACCTGCATTGAGCACAAGGTAGAGTGGCCGGTAGAGCAGGTAGTTGCCGTTCTTGATGTTCTCATAGGAGGGTTCAAGTCCGTTGAGCCGGAGGATCTTGACATCACGCTTGCGGGCACTGCTGATACCTGTCACAGCGATCGCGTTCAACTCTTTCTCGACGGCCTGCTCGAGTGGACCGGAAGAGGGGAAACTCCTCTCTGCGGCTTCGAATTCAAAGCCTGTATCCCTGAAGACCAGCTCCCTGAGCGTGCGGCCAACACCGGAAATCTTGCCGTCGCGCACAAACAGCCTGACCGGCAGGTCATTGCCGCCGAGTGCGTTCCAGCTGGTGATCTCTCCGCTGTATACAGCCTTCAGCTGATCGAGCGAGATGGAATCAACCGGATTGTCCTTGTGCGTGATTACCACCAGCGCATCCCAGGCCATCGGCACCATCCTGGCCTGATCCTCGAGCGGATGATTCTCCAGCACATAGCGACAGGCACCACCCATATCGGCACTGAGCCGCGAAACCTCGCGTATGCCCTTGGTCGCACCGCCACCCTGGATATCAATCTTGATACCCGTCTCTTCGGCGTAGGCCTTGGCCAGGCTGCTCATGAATGCTTTTTTGGTAATACCACAGCCAACCCATCGATAGGCGTTGGCAGAAGCAGTTTCAGCAGCATGAAGGATGCTGAATCCGGGTAGTATCAGGAACGACAGGCAGAATACAAGAATCCTCATTTCAATCTCCTCTGGTCTCCATTCACGGCCAACAATTCCTTGCCACGGCTGGATGATATACGAAGAAAAACAGCCAGTTATTATCGTTTTATGCTGTCATACTGCATGTGACGCGGGGAGGAATCAAGCAAATGATTGCAAATCAGTGCTTGCGTGACTCTTTCGTGGCGATCCCGTGGCTCTTGAGTTTCCGGTAGAGATGGGTGCGTTCCATCTGCACTTCCTCGGCCATTTCGGTGACATTGCCGCCATGCTTGTCGAGCTGGTAGGAGAGATACGCCTTCTCGAACTCCTCCCTGGCCTCACGCAACGGCTGGTCGAATGAGACGGTTGTACCCCCCATCGCTGCCTGCGGCGCAGCGCCCAGTGTCTGCTCGACCTCCTCGAGCCCAATCTCCTCAGGTCCACCGAGGATCATGAGGCGCTGCACGAGATTTTTCAGTTCACGGATATTTCCGGGCCAGGGGTGCTGGCGCAGAAAATTCCGCGCGGCCATGCTGAATTTCCTGTATGCAAGACGTTCATGGGTTGCGTAATAATCACTGTAGTACTCGAGCAACTCCGTGACGTCCTCGGGATGCTCGCGCAGGGCCGGGATATGCAGCGGCACGACATTCAGCTGATAGAAGAGCTCCTTGCGAAAACGCCCTGTCTCGACCTCCTCCTCGAGGTTTTTGCTGGTAGCGGCGATCAGCCGGATATCGATCTGTACCGGCTCAACGCCCCCGACCCGCAAAAACGCACCTGTCTCCAGCGCACCCAGTAGTTGTGCCTGGATATCAAGACCCATGTCAGCAACCTCATCGAGAAAGAGAGTGCCGCCCCGCGCTTGTTCGAGGCGGCCATACTTGATACGGCCCTCATGCTCCTGACCGAAAAGCTCCAGCGCCGCATTGTCGGGCGCCATCGAGGAGACAACGACCTCAACGAAAGGGCGATCAGACCGGCTGCTGCCCGCATGCAGGTAGCGTGCGAAAGTCTCTCGCCCGCTGCCCGGCTCACCTGTCATGAGAACCCAGGAGTCATGCTGGGCAATCCGCTTGACTTGTTCCTTGAGACGCAGGATGACAGAGCTCCTGCCAGTGGGATCGGGGGTTTGCCCGGTCTCGAGACGGTTTTTCTCTTCCCTGAGCTGGCTGTTCTCGACCGCACGCTCGACAGTGACGAGCAGTTTGGCGATGCTGAGAGGTTTTTCGAGAAAATCATAGGCCCCGAGGCGCGTTGCCTCGACAGCCGTCTCGACACTCCCGTGGCCCGACATCATCACCACAGGGCTCGGCAGCTCTCCGCCGCTGACTTCCTTCCACTCTTTCAGAAGCGTGATACCGTCAACGTCCGGCATCCAGATATCCAGCAGAACGAGATCCGGCAGGCGTTCCCTCAACTGCCGGCGCCCATCCCCGGCATTTTCAGCCACTGACACAAGGTACCCCTCGTCTTCCAGGATGTCCCTCACCGTTTCACGGATATCGGGCTCGTCATCGATAACCAGTATGTGCTGCTTCATTCTTCTTTCGCGAAAGTGGGAGCCGGCATCGGCCGGCATGCATCGTGCTTTCCGGAAACAGGCAATCGCAGGATAACCACTGCGCCCCCAGAGGCCGCATTGGCTACCCAGATTCCTCCTTCGTGTTCATCAATAATCTTTTTGACAATCGCCAGGCCGAGTCCTGTCCCTTTCTGCTTCGAGGTGATGTAGGGCTCGAAGACCCTGCCGAGCATCTGCGGATCAAAGCCGGCACCATTGTCCTCGATTTTCGCCTGGACAAAGTGGCAGCCGGCATCTTCATGCACCGATGTCTCGATGCGCACCGACGGGGAGTCGACCCCCGCGACGGCTTCCAGGGCGTTCTTGATCAGGTTGTGCAGAACCTGCCTGAGTTTCACAGCATCGGCATCGACGAGCGTTTCGCCGGCATCGAGGTTGCATTGCTGCAGGGCACGCTCGCTGGCGTAGAGTCCGAGAACATCCTTGAACAGCTGCTCGAAAGCGAGCGGCCGCGGATTGAAGACAGAGGGCCTGGCATAGTCCGAAAAATCATTGACCATGCCTTTCATCGCCTCGACCTGCTGGATGATGGTGTGCGTCGCCCTGTCGAGCACCTCGTCCTTCTCGACTTTTCCGAGATATTTCCTGCGCAGGCGTTCGGCCGAGAGCTGGATCGGGGTTAGCGGATTCTTGATCTCGTGCGCCAGCCGTCGTGCCACCTCGCCCCAGGCAGACTCTTTCTGCGCCCGGATCAGGCCTGTGATGTCATCAAACATGAGCACAAGGTATCCCTCCGAGCCGGACATGGAGGTAGTCCGCCATTGCAACTCCTTGCGGCCCGAGTCCGTATCGATCGACACCTGTCCGTGGCGTTCGCGCGTGTCCGACTTCCAGACAGCCTTGAGCGTTTTGATGAACTCCTCTGGCCACCTCGCCTGTCGCGCGATATTGGCAATGTGCTCACCGACATGCGCTTCGAAATCCTCTCCGAGAATCTGGCTGGCGGCGCTGTTGGCGGTACGCAGCATGCCATCGCTGTCGATAGAGATGACTCCGGTCGAGAGATGCTCGAGCAGCGTCTGGAGGTATTCCCGCTGCTGCTCCACCTGCTGCTGGCTGCGCGCTGCTGCATCACGCGCCTGCGCAATACGCTGGGTCATGTCGTTGAACGAGGAAACCAGGAAGGCCAGTTCGTCACCGCTGCCGGGCTGTGCGAGGCGTGTCGTGTAGTCTCCCTCTGCGACAGCCTTTGTCGCCTCTCCAAGATCCACGATCGGCGAAAGCAGGCGGCGCGCAGAATAGATCGCGGCCCAGACGGCGCTGAAAAAGCTGAACAGAAGCACCAGCAACAGGGTAAGGGAAAAAGATTGTTTGAGCGACTTGCGCAGGTAACTCAGCTGCTGGTATTGCTCGTAGGCATCCTGGACCTCGCTGCTGAGACCGCTCACACGCTCTGTCGTGGGGTAAAGCGCCTGCAGGTATTGGGAAGTCGCGAGGTCGGCGACGATCACACGAACATGCAACAGCTGATCACCGCCGTAATTCACGAGGCCGACATAGGAACCGAGCGATCGCGCCTGCTGCAGGATACCGATGTCGGGCACATCCGCAACGAGCACACCCGGGTTGACATTACTTGAGGCCAGCACGCGCCCGTTCTGGTCCAGCACCGTCAGCTCCGTGGCATTGACGGCACTGCGATATCCGCTGATACGTACCAGCAGGCCATCCGTTCCCTGCTCGATCACCTGGCGCTTGAGCTGGTTGGTCTGCTGCAGCAATTGCCGTTTCTGCAGGTCCAGCGATGCCTTGCCAAGCGACAGGGAATTCTCCATCGCCTTGTCGATCTCGACATCGAACCAGCTGTCGATACCGCGCAGCAGGAACTGCATGGAATAGAAATAGACGACGCCCACGGGCAACAGTGACAGGAGCGTGAAGAGGATCACCATGCGCAAGGTGAGACGCGCACCCGGACGGTTCTTGCGATAGGCGAGAAGCAAGCGCTTGAGACTGATGCCGATGAGGAAGACGAGGATCAGCAACCCGGCGCTGTTGAGGATCAGCAAGGGAACGTAAAGCCTGCTGAGTGTTGCCGAGTTTTGTACCGCGTTGCTCATGAGGTGCAGGCTGAACAGTAACGCAGACAGCAGGAGCAGTGCCAGCAACATGCGCGTACCGAGATACTTCACGGGCTTAATGGCCATCCCTTCCAGTCGCTCGAGAGATTCCAGACCGGGGAAAACCATGCCATTGGCTGCATTGGGAGCGGCAGACTCTCAATATCCAGCTCGGCTTTCACGCGATAGCGATAGCTTGTGTTTTTATCAAGCATGGAAGCATCCACGAGAGGGATCTCGCGTAATTCCCCGAGATAGGCAAACATGGCCGCACGCGTGACAAAGCTGCGCCTGTCGCCCTCCGGACCGGTCACTTCATAGAATGCTGTCAGCGGGCGAAAGCGGATACTGTAATCCAGGCGGTCGCTCGCGAGTTCCGTCGACAGCAGGGAAGTCTCCTCGACAACGACGGAGACACTGAAGACCACGGGAATGCCATTGTCGAGCGCTTCCATGATGTCGTCATCCAGCTGATAGGCAAGGTCAGCATCAAGCAGGTAACGCTCCCCCTGGAGCCAGACACGCGTATCCCGGATATCGATCTGACCTGCGGACACACTGCCTGCAAGCAACAGCAGGATGAAGATGAGCCTCTCTGTCTTCACCCGCGCTTCTCCAGCAAGGCGTAGTAGAAACCGTCAGTGGTCCTGTCGACTGGCAGCAGCTGGATTCCTGCCTGCAGTTGCACGGCACATGGTGCAGAGAGGGGCCGTTCTGCGGCATCGTCATGCTGTTGCAAAAACCTGCTCACCTGCAGCTGATTCTCCTCGGCGATTACTGAGCAGGTAGCATATAACAGGACACCGCCCGTTTTCAGCAGCGGCCAGCAAGCCTCCAGTATCTCCCCCTGCAATGCGGCAAGCCTGGTGATGTCACTCTCGCGACGCAACAGCCGGATATCCGGATGACGACGAATCACGCCCGTGGATGAACAGGGAACATCGAGCAGGATGCGGTCGAAACTTTCAGGTTTCCAGGCATCCGGCGGTACAGCTGCATCCGCAACAACGAGCTCGGCATTGAGCGCGAGGCGCTCGAGATTTTCATGCACACGTTCCAGGCGCTCCTTGCTGATATCCGCCGCGGTCACCGTTATAGATTGCTCGAGTTCGAGCAGGTGCGCTGTTTTGCCGCCGGGGGCTGCACAGGCATCGAGGACCGCTTCGCCGGCCCGGGGCGCGAGCAATTCGGCGGCGAGCTGGGCCCCGCAATCCTGTACCGAGACAAGGCCGTCGGCGAATCCCGGTAAGTTCGACACGGAACAGGCGCTCTCGAGCTGCAGACCACCTGCTGTGGTGACACAGGGATGCGCCGACAGACCCTCATTTTCAAGCTGCTGCAGGTAGTGCTCGCGGTCAGTCCTCGATCTGTTGACACGCAGGGCCATGGGGGGGCGCTGCATCCAGCCGGCAGCGACCTGTTCATAATCCCCCGGCCAGTCACGCCTGAGCTTCTCGAGCAGCCAGGACGGCAGGTTCAGCCTTGCCGTATCGCTTGTTTCGAGGCGTGCCAGGAGTTGCTCACGTTCGCGGGTGAAGCGCCTCAGGACCGCATTGACCAGTCCGCGGGCCCACTCCTTGCGCAGGCCTTTGACGGCCCTGACAGTCTCGGAAACGGCAGCGTGCTCGGGAATCCGCATTTCGCTCAACTGGTAGAGTCCGACCAGCAAAAGAGCTGTCACAGGCTGCTGCGAGGATTTCAACGGCCTGTCCAGCATCAGGCCGAGAAGCGCATCCAGCCTCGGGTACCAGCGACATACGCCATAGCTCAATTCGGAGGCGAGGGCGCGCTCCTTCACATCGAGGGTCGGTAAATGTGTTTCCAGTGCCCGGTCGAGACTCCGGCCCGACATAACCGCATCGACGATCCTGGCGGCAGCAGTGCGGGCATCCGGCCGGGGCTTGCTCATCAGCCGAATCTTGCCCCGGTCATATCGCGGGCATTGAGGAATTCCTGCGCTGTGACAGGCCGCTTGCCCGGCATCTGCAAACGCGTGATACGCAGGACGCCATCCGCAGTCGAGACATCAATCCCCTCCCGACCTGCTCCGATGACAGAGCCCGGAGGCGCGGAAGCGGAACCTTCGCGCATCGAGGCCTCCCAGATCCTCACTTTCTCTCCATCGAGATTTGCATGGGCAACTGGCCAGGGATTGAAAGCGCGAACGAGACGCTCGATCTGGAGTGCCGGTTCGCTCCAGTCGATGCGCGCCTCCTGCTTGGTCAGCTTGTGCGCATAACAGACGCCTTCCTCCGGCTGTGGAACCGGCTTATGATCAGCGGAGGCTATCAGCGGCAATGCCTCCATGAGCGCATCTGCCCCGAGTATTGCAAGCCTGTCATGCAGCGAGCCACCTGTCTCCCCAGGCCGAAGGGCGATCTCCCTCTCGAGCCAGACCGGCCCCGTGTCCAGGCCGGCATCCATCTGCATGATGGAGACGCCACTGCGGGAATCACCGGCGAGAATGGCGCGCTGGATGGGAGCGGCACCACGCCACCTCGGTAGAAGCGAGGCGTGGATGTTGATACAACCGAGGCGCGGAATGCCGAGCACGGACTCCGGAAGAAGCAGGCCGTAAGCCACAACCACCATGAGATCCGGCTGCAACGATGCGAGGGTATCGACAGCTCCCTCTTCCCGGAAGGAGCCCGGCTGCATGACAGGAATTCCGTGCGCGAGCGCTTTCTCCTTGACCGGACCCGGCATGAGTTTGCGACCGCGACCCGCAGGACGATCCGGCTGGGTGTAGACCGCGATGATCTCGTGGCGGGAGGCAATGAGGGACTCCAGCGGCGCGACCGAAAAATCCGGCGTGCCGGCGAAAACGATACGCAATGGCTCCATGCGGTCAGGCCACCGCCTGACGACTCTGCTTCTCCAGTTTTTTACGGATACGCTGGCGTTTCAGATTGGACAAATAATCGACAAAGAGTTTGCCATCGAGGTGATCGATCTCGTGCTGGATGCAGACTGCGAGCAAGCCGTCGGCATCCATCTCGAATGAGCTGCCGTCCCGATCGAGCGCACGCAAGCGGATTTTCTCCGCCCGGGTGACAGTCTCGTAGATCTCGGGCACCGACAGGCAACCCTCGTCCATGCTCTCCTCGCCCTCTTTCTCGAGGATCTCGGGATTGATGAGGCAGAGAGGTTCAGACTTGTCCTCGCTGACATCGATAACGATCACGCGCTGCGGAACGTTGATCTGAATGGCCGCAAGACCGATACCGGGGGCGTCGTACATGGTTTCGAACATGTCATCGACGAGTTGTTTGATCTCGTCATCGACCTTCTCGACCGGCCTGGCGACGTTTCTCAGCCGGGAGTCCGGAAAATGCAATATTTCTCGTTTAGCCATTGTTTTGAATCACAGTCTCTACACAATATGATCTTTGTGCCATAATTGTTTATGATATAAGAAAATCATACAAATTTCCTGAGTCGACCAAAGGGACCCAAACAGATGAAGTCACTGATCGCCGTCTTGATTCTTCTTTTTGCAACGACATCCGTATCTGCAGTCACACTCCGCCCCGGACACCCCAACGAGGTGATCGTCACGAAGGGCGACACACTCTGGGATATATCGGGTCGCTTTCTGCAAAACCCATGGGAATGGCCAAAATTGTGGCGCGCCAATCCGCAGGTCAAGAATCCGCACCTGATCTATCCTGGCGATCGCCTGCGCCTCAAGTGGGTCAACGGCCAGCCGACACTGGTTCACAGCCGTGGCAAGAGAACCGGCTCTGCCATACCAACGGTTGACTACAGCCACCTGGAAAAATTCCTCATGCGCCCCTACCTGCTCGACAAGTCGGACATCGAAACGTCCGGCTACCTCGTCGCTTTCGGGGACCAGCGACTGCTTGCGACGCATGGTGCGACTGCCTATGCACGCAAGCTCAATCCTCTTGTTTCCGATTACATCATCGTCCGCAAGGGAGACAAACCCTACAGGAAACACGGCAGTGGCCAGCCGATCGGCATCCCGGCTCTCTATGTCGCAACAGCCAAGGTCAAGCGCCATGGCGACCCGGCGGTTCTCCAGATCACGGACTCCGCTATGGAAGCGCAAGAGGGCGACCGCTTGATTCCCGCAACCCATGACGAGGAGCACCTTCATCACCACCCGAGTGTCCCTGCCCGTTCGGTACGAGGACACATCATCGGGGTCGCCGGTCATCTACTCGCCAGCGGCAGGTGGCAGACAGTTGCCATCGACCGCGGCGCGAACGACGGACTCCAGCCCGGCAATGTCCTCAAGGTCAACAGCTCGGCCTACGAGAAGACAGACTGGAAACGCGTGCCGCTGGAAGAGAATCGCAACACCGAGTTCGATAACGAGTGGGCCCGGTACGATGTCAAGCGCGAAAAATACTGGTACGACGTCGAAGAGCGTGATCCGGTCATCATTCCAGAGGAACCCGCGGGCGAAATTATCGTTTTTCGTGTCTACGACGACATCAGCTTCGGCCTCATTTCCGACTCCCCGAGGCATCTCAAGGTCGGTTACCCGGTTCACAGTCCGATGGTAGGACCTGACAGGAACTGACAGGAACTGGCACCGACGGAAGCAGGGAATGCTTCCCAGCCCGGAACCCTGGCTCAGGCTTGCCCGCGCCCCCGGCATCGGGGCGCGAACGACCCTGAAGCTGCTCGAAGCCTTCGGCAGCGCCGAGGCCATCTGTTCAGCCTCGCCAGCACAACTTCGTTCCGCCGGTCTCGGTAACGCGGCGATCAGTGCGCTCGCATCTGTCGATGATGCTGCCATATCGGATGATCTTCGCTGGCTCCAGGAGGCGAACGACACTCATCTTCTGACAATCGCCGATCCCGCCTACCCCGAACTGCTGCGCCAGATTCCCGATCCGCCTGCCTGGCTGTTTCTCAAGGGAGATCCCGACCTCCTGCGCCACCCGCAGCTCGCCATCGTGGGAAGCCGCAACCCCACACGCGGCGGCCGTGAGAATGCCATGGAATTTGCCCGCGATCTCGCAGGACGCGGCCTGGGTATCAC
>JASFPB010000058.1:0-9970 GCA_050116235.1 Chromatiales bacterium
TCAGGAGCAGATCCGGAGCGAGAAGCGCCAGCTCGAGGACGAATTGCAAAAGCGGGATATACGCATCGCGGGGCTGGAGGAACAGCAGCAGAAAGCCGTTCTGCTCGAGCAGCAACTGCGCGCCCAGCTCACTACGACCAATGACCTGCTTGCGGAGGCACGCGCCCTCGCACAGGAGAAAAATGCCATCCTGGAGGAGCAGGAGCAAACCATCAGCACAATCAGCGACGAACGTTCTCAACTGGAGCGCCAGACGCAACGGCTCAACAGCCAGATCGAGACGCTCGCCGCCTCTGTCAGGGAACTCAGGAACAGCCTTGCCGGCAAGGTCTCGGAACTCTCGTCGGCGACTGCGAAACTCTCGACCCTCGAGGAGGACTACAGCAGACAGCAGGAGGAAATCGAGCAGGTTCGACAAAATTTCACAAGCTCGCAACAGAACCTTACGGAGCTCGAGGGCGAATATGATGACCTCAAGCAGAAGTATGACAAGCTGTTCAAGCCGGCACGCACCAGCAATAACAAGTACATCGTCGAGCTGCGTTATACCAGCCGCAACGGTGCTGATGCTTTCCTGGCCAAGCGTCCCGGGGAGGACGACTTCCGGCTGCTCTCCGTCGACGAAGCGGAAGCCCTGCTGGCCGAGACATCACGGAAACACTGCGATGATCTCTACGTCAGGATCATCTTTCCTGAAGGGGAAACGCTTTCTCACAGCAAGGCCTGGAGCCTTACGAAGAGACTCCACCAGTATGACTACTACTTTCGTACCGAGGAGTGTCCCTGAACACCCATGCGTGAGAGAACCCTGCTCTCCATCATCGAGTCACCAACGCATCCGAATTTCAGCAACCTCTATGCGGAACTCGGTTTCGAGCAGTTACGCGCAGAGAGCATGCGCAAGGCGATCAGCATGCTTCGCAAGCGTTCTCCCGACTATGTTGTTGCCGAATTCTTCTATGGATATGGCAACAACTATGCCGGCGTCAATCTGAGCAATCTCGATGTCATGCTCGCCTCCCTGCCAAAATACGCACCGGAGGCGAAAGTCATCCTGTTTGCTACCCGGAACGAAATGCACTACGTCGACAAGCTCAGGGAGCTCTTCCCGGTACATGCAGTCTTGCAACAACCCGCGCAAGCGCAACAGATGCAAGACCTGCTGATCTAGTACTCAGGAAAACAGCAGCCGCATCTTCTGCGCATCCGGATGCCGCACGACTCCCCTCTCCGTGATGATCACATCGACCAGTGCTGCAGGTGTGATATCAAACACCGGGTTCCAGGCGTTGACGCCCGCTGCCCCAACCCGCTGTCCTCCGCAATGCATGACCTCTTCCGGGTCGCGCTGTTCGAGAGGAATCGCCTCGCCCGTGGGCACATCAAAATCGATCGTCGATGTCGGCGCTGCGACCATGATCTTCACACCATGGTGTCTGGCAGCGATCGCAAGCTGCAGGGTGCCTATCTTGTTGGCGACATCACCATTTGCGGCAATCCTGTCGGAGCCCACGATGACCCAGTCAATCCCGCCGGCTGCCATGCGAGCGGCCGCAGCGGCATCTGCGATCACAGAAACAGGAATGCCATCCTTGTGCAATTCCCAGGCAGTCAGGCGCGTGCCCTGCAGCCAGGGGCGGGTTTCGTCGGCATAAACACGTTTGATCTTGCCCTGCCTGTGCGCCGAGCGAATGACACCAAGCGCTGTTCCGTATCCACCTGTCGCAAGTGCTCCTGCATTGCAATGTGTGATCACGGAGGTCGGTTTCTCGATCAGCTGAGCGCCGAGGTCGCCCATCATCCTGTTGGCAAGCAGGTCCTCGCTATGGATAGCGCGAGCCTCTGCGAGCAGCCTCTGGACCGGATCTGCCTCATCGATGCCGTCAGCGACTGCCTGCATGCGGCGCAATGCCCAGAAAAGATTCACTGCTGTGGGGCGGGATGCGGCGAGTGTCTCGACGTCCGCCGCAAACTCCTGCTTCCAGTCTGCGCCATGCTGCATGGTGGAAAGCACAAGTCCATAAGCAGCTGTAATGCCAATCGCCGGCGCTCCGCGAACAACCATTGCCCGGATCGCTTCGGCTGTTTCACGGGCGTCGCGCGTTTCGATGAACCGCTCTTCGCCCGGCAGTACGCGCTGATCGAGCAACAGCAGCCGGTTATCGTTCCAGACGATCGCACGATCCGGATCGGCAGTCTCGTCGAGCATCAGAGTACGCATCTTTGATATCCTGTTGCAGTTTGCGCGTATTCTGCCAAATATGCTGGAGCCAATGGAAAAAAGATCCGCCGATACACTCATTCACGCCCGCTGGGTCATCCCGGTCAGTGGCAACGAGCGCTACCTCGATCACCACAGCGTCGCTGTCAGGGGTGGAAACATCATCGACATTCTGCCAACAGAAGAGGCTCGGGAATGCTATGAGACGGAAAGGCATGCCTCTCTCGACAGTCATGCGCTCATTCCGGGACTGATCAATACGCACACTCATGCAGCCATGTCGCTGTTCCGCGGACTGGCGGATGATTTACCCCTCATGGCCTGGCTCAATGAGCACATCTGGCCTGCCGAGCAACACTGGGTAGGCGAGCAATTCATCGCTGACGGGACCCGTCTCGCCATCGCCGAGATGATCCGGGGAGGCACCACCTGTTTCAACGACATGTACTTCTTTCCGAATATTGCTGCAGATGTAGCGCGACAGGAAGGGATACGCGCGACGATCGGGATCATCGTCTTTGATTTCCCATCGGCATGGGGTGACGGGCCGGATGATTACATCAACAAGGGGCTCGCGCTGCACGACAAGTATCGCAACGATAAACTCATCAGCACCGCCTTTGCACCGCATGCTCCCTACACGACTTCAGATGCAGCACTCGAACGAGTCCGCACACTCGCCAATGAACTCGACATCCAGATCCACATGCATGTTCACGAGTCCCGTGATGAAATCGTCGGCAGCCAGAAACAGTATGGCGTTCGCCCGCTCGAACGCCTCAACAGACTCGGTATAGCAGGCCCGCAGCTCATGGCAGTGCATATGACGCAGCTGACCGATGAGGAAATTCTGTTCTGTGCGGAGTCCGGTGTGCACGTTATTCATTGCGCGGAATCCAATTTGAAACTTGCCAGCGGCTTCACACCAGTCGAAAAGCTGCGTGAGGCCGGAATAAACATCGCACTCGGCACCGATGGCGCGGCAAGCAACAATGATCTCGACATGTTTGGAGAAATGCGCACAGCATCACTGATCGCCAAGGCTATCGGAGGCAGTGCGCAGGCGATGCCTGCGCTGGAGACACTCAGGGCAGCAACCCTCAACGGTGCGCGTGCGCTCGGCATTGGCACGAAGACAGGTTCGATAGAGAAAGAGAAGGCAGCTGACCTGGTCGCAGTGAATCTGGACCACGTAGCAACGACCCCTGTCTACGACCCCGTTTCCCAGCTCGTCTATTCAGCCGGACGGGATCAGGTAACAGACGTCTGGGTCAATGGCAGGCAACTGCTCAGGGGAGGCATGCATACCTCTCTCGATATCGCCGCCGTGAGGCATCAGGCCAGCTACTGGCAGACCAGAATCGCTGCCGCCAATTGATGAGGCTTCCTTGCCCAGACAGCAGTTGAGAGGTCAGGCGTTCTTCTGCTCTTCCTCGATCTGCTTGCGGATATCCGCCATGTTCAGTTCGGACGCGCGTTGCACCACATCGCTAAAGGCGGACTCGGGAAGCGCACCCGGCTGGCTGAAAATGATGATTTGCTCACGGAACATCATCAACGTAGGGATAGAGCGAATCTGGAAATGCGCGGCAATCTCCTGTTCATCTTCTGTGTTGACCTTCGCGAAGATGATATCGGGGAATTGCTCCGAGACCTTTTCGTAGGTCGGTGCGAAAGATTTGCATGGGCCACACCAGGGTGCCCAGAAGTCGACAATCACGAAATCATTGCCGTTGATTGTCTGTTCAAAGTTCTCTTTGGTCAGTTCGATTACTGCCATGTCTCTTCTCCGTAAAAACAAAGCCCCGGATAGACCGAGGCTTGTTGAAACACGTGGATTCCGAATTCAGCGATCAGCTGACCCAGTTAGAGAAATTGTCAGTGTTCTTTTCTTCTCCATCTCCATAACCAGCTTCATAAGCTTCAGTTACACGCTGCTCTTCACGCTTGGGGTTCTGAAGGAATCCGGCCTGCCAGCCCTGGATGTACTCTTCATTTACACCCATCTCTTCCATCTTGGTTACAGCGTCGTAATAAGTCTGGTTCATAATCCGGTCTCCGAGTTAATTCACCACATAAATTAAGGCCATGCGATGCATGACCGTGAACCTGAAAGTGGACTGCAGGACAAACTGCCCCGCAATGATCCGATTAGAATACTCTGTTTCTCTAATAAATGCCACTTTTTTCACCGTTATTCAGATCGCCAGCTCCCTCTGCCCATCCCCCTTAAATCATCCGCTAGCAGCATCCATAGTGATTTCAGTCATTTAGCTTAGGAGCAAAAAAATCGGCTCACAGGGCACTCTCATGGTGGAGTTAATAATGCCTATTCGCAAATTCAATCCATCTGCTTTGCTTTGCCAGAGACCCGACTGACAGGAGTGCGAAAATTGGCCAGCAAGAGTCCGGCACTTACGAGCAGGATGCCTGCAAGGTGATAGGCTTGCAGCGCCTCGCCCAGAACAAGGGTTGCAATCAGGATACCGAAAACCGGAATGAGATGACTGAACTGCCCTGTCCTCTCCGGTCCGATGCGTTCCGTCGCATGGTTCCAGAAAAAATAGGCGAGCACAGAGGGAAAAATTGCGACATAGAGAATGCTCGCCACGCTCGCTGGCGTCACAGGCAGAGGTCGGCCACTCAGGGTTTCATGCAGATAGAATGGCAGTATCAGGATTGTTCCCAAAGTCACCGTATATCCCATCAGGGGCATTCCCCGGAGTTCCACAGGAACCTTCCTGAGCAGAACTGTGTAAACCCCCCAGAGGAAGACAGCGAGCAGCACAAGAAGATCACCGGATGTGAAATTGAACTCCCGAAGGACACCGATATCCCCGTGCGTCAGAATGACAACTGCACCTGCCATCGAAACCAGCATGCCAAGCCATTGCCGGGCCCGCGGACCATGCCCCAGGAGAAGCATCGAGAGCAGAATGATAAAGACGGGATTGACCGACTGCATCAGCGAGGCATTGACTGCTGTCGTCGTCTGTAATCCGAGATAGACCAGGCTGTTGAAAAGGGTCACACCGCTCACTGCGAGCAGGAGAAGGATGAACCAGTGCTTGATCAGCAGATGACGCTGCCTCCACATGGAAGGATATGCGAGAGGAAAAAGGATCATCCATGCGACCATCCAGCGCCAGAAAGAGAGACCGAGTGGTGGCACCTCGCCACTCACCGCACGTGCGACATTGAAATTACCGCCCCAGAACAGCGTTGTCATGACGAGCAACAGATAGGGTGAGAAACGGTCAAGAAACCGGACAGCCATCGTCAGTCAACCTCTTCACGGACATTCAGACGGCTCCGCAGCCAGTCGCCGAAAAGGTTTGCGGAGAGTACAACGAGGAAGATGGCAATACCGGGGAAGATGGCAAGGTGCGGTGCGACCAGTAAAAAATCGGCACCCTCCCTGATCATGCTTCCCCATGAAGCCTGTGGTGGCTGCACACCGAGCCCGAGAAATGAAAGCCCCGCCTCGGCAACGATGACGGCAGCGATACCGAAACTCGCCTCGACAACAAGCGGTGCAAGCATCAGGGGGATGATATGACGCCGGAGAATACGCCCCTGTCGGCTACCGAGGGCGATCGCTGCAGTTACGTGCTCGCGCTGCTTCAGAGAGAGCGCCTGGGCGCGGGCAAGCCGCGCATAGCCAACCCAGCCGACAACGGAAATGGCGATGACAAGATTATCAATACCCGGGCCTAGGACCGCTGCGAGTGCAATTGCCAGAAGAATCCCCGGAAATGCGAGCATGATATCGATGATCCTCGAAATGACGACATCCGTAATACCGCCTGCATAACCGCTGAGCGCGCCGATGATCGTCCCTGCCAGGGCCGAGATCAGCACTGTCGCGACCGAAACCAGCAGCGCAATTTCGGCTCCGGCAAGCAGCCGTTCACCGACAGATCGTCCAAGCGCATCGTTACCGAGCCAGTAATCCGGTCCGGGCGGCGCCAGGATGGCATCGAGGTGGATCTCGTCAGGGGTTGTCTGCAGCAATGGCTGCATCAGCACGACGACCACCCAGGCGAGAAGGATCGTGATGGCGAACCAGCGACTCATTCCAGTCTCACTCTTGGATCGACAACTCTGTAAAGCAGATCAGTCAATCGATTGACGATCAGATAACAGACAGCGATCAGTAATACGGTCCCCTGCACCACCGGATAGTCACGCTGCTGGATAGCATCGATCAGCAATAGTCCGATGCCCGGCCAGGAAAAGACCTTCTCCGTGATGACGGAGCCTGCAAGCAAGGCCCCGAATTGAAGACCCAGCAACGTAATGACAGGCAGCAAGGCATTACCAAGAGCATGCTGCCAGACGATGCGTTGCTCACTCACCCCCTTGGCCCGCGCTGTGCGGATGTAATCCTCTCCAAGCACCTCGAGCAGGGAGCTGCGTACCATGCGAGCGAGAATCGCAGCCAGCGAAACGCCGAGTGTGATTGCCGGCAGCACCACTGATCCCGGCTGATCCATGCCGCTGACCGGGGTGAGGCCGAGCCAGAGTGAAAACAGCAGGATGAGCATCGGACCGAGCCAGAAATTGGGAATGGAGACGCCAAGCAGCGAGAGAGTCATCGCGCCGGAATCCCAGAAGGTTCCACTCCGGGTCGCGGCAAGCACACCAAGCGGCAGAGCGATCAGAATAGCGAGGAGAAACGCAAACAGTGAGAGTTTCAGCGTGGCCGGCAATCTTTCGAGCAACAGCGCACTCACAGGCTGTTTGCTGTGCAGTGAATTTCCGAGATCGAATCGTATCAGCCCGGAGAGGTAGTCTGCGTACTGGACCGGCAATGGCCTGTCCAGTCCGAGTTCGGCGCGTAATGCTTCCCGGTCTGCAGGGCGTGCCGAATCACCCAGTATGTACTCAACGGGGTCTCCCGGAATCAGGTGGATAAGAAAGAAAACCAGCGAAACGACACCGAGCAGTGTCACCAGGGAAGTCATGAAACGGGTGAACATCTACGCCTCGATCAGGATCGGAGTACCTGCGGTGACGCGGTTGGCCAGATCGATCACATCATGGTTACGCATGCGGATGCAGCCATGCGAGCGAGGCGTCCCGACAGGCTCGGTGTCAGGTGTGCCGTGGATGTAGATATAGCGTCGCAGGCTGTCACACTCCCCTCCCCTGTTGAAACCCTGCTCACACCCGGTCAGCCAGAGGATCCTGCTGAGAATCCAGTCCCGGTCGGGCTCACTGTCCGCCAGTTCCTGCGAGTAGATCTCGCCCGTGAAGCGACGACCGGTGAATACAGCATTCGGTGGACAGTCCTGTCCGATGACAATCCGTACCTGATGCAACCCTCTCGGCGTACACTCGCTGTTGAGCCGCTCCCCCGGACCATTCAGCGCTGTCGAAACAGGATAGACCCGCTGCTTGCCATTGGTCTCATGTAATACGAGCTCCTGACTATCAAGCCTGACGGTGATATGCGTTCCGTTATTCATTTTCCGCGTTGTTCAAGTTCAATGAGGGTGTCATAACTGCCATCACGTCCAGGAGTATAGCCGTCAATCGCCTCGGGCCGGTAAGCTGCGAACTGGTCTTCATACCAGAGCGGAACATAGGGAAGGTCCTGCAGGAGTTCCCGCTGAAGAAGGCGATAGAGAGGTAATTGGTCATCGCTATCAGATTCGGATTCTGCAGATTCTATCAATGCGTCTGTCCTTGCCGAACGATAGCGGCCACGATTGGCTCCTCCCGGCGGAATCGAATCGCTGTGAAAGATGTAGCGAAAGCTGTCCGGTGTCTTCAACCCCACCCAGGTCAGACTGTAGAGCTGGAAATTCCCTCCCTTGATGTCTCCGAAAAAAGTGCCGAAGTCATAACTCTTGATACGCACACGAATACCGACATCGGCAAGCTGTTGCTGCATGATCGTGGCCAGGCGCAGCCGGAACGGATCGCTCGATGTCTTCCAGGTGAGTTCGAGCGGGTTCCCGGGGCCATATCCCGCTTCGCGCAACAAGGCCATCGATTTTTGCGGATCGAATGCAACAGCATGCCGAACATCCATGCCAAGCGGATGCTCCGGAGGGAACAGGCCGGCTGCCTTGCGCGCACGCCCTCTGAAAACATGCTCAATGATGGCATCACGGTCAATCGCATGGGCGATGGCCCTGCGGATTCTCAGATCACCTGTGAGAGGATCCTCCAGATTGAAACCGAGATAGGTGTAATTGCTGCCTGGAGCCGCCTCCACCTCCACGCCGGATTGTCGCGCAAGATAGTCGACCAGTGACGGGGGGAGATCATTTTGCAGCAGGTCTATTTCACTGCGCAGCAGCTTCAGGACACGCACACTGGGCTCCCTGACAAGCAGCAGGCTGACCGGAAGTCCATCTGATTTACGCTCCAGCAGGAGCTTGCCGGCCTCGCGGGACAGCAGGCGGAATGGACCGCTACCAACAGGCTTGCTGTTGAAATCATGAGAACTCCCGATGAGACGGGCTGGCAAGACGCCACTTGAGAGGTAGGATGGGAAATAGGGATCTGACCGGTCAAGCAGGAAATCGAGGGTTCTCTCATTGACCAGATGCATCTCCCTGATCACGGCAAGCGTCGATCTGTGGGGAGAGTTTGCGGCCGGGTCGAGAATGGTGCGATAGGTCGCGACCACATCACGCATGGTGACCGGGGAGCCATCATCGAAACGGGGATCGCCTATGAGCGTGAATCGGTATCGCCGGGGCGCTGGCCTCTCCCATGTTGCGAGATCCGGTTGTGGCCTGCGACTCTCGTCGAAGCGGACAAGCCCCTGGTAAAGCAGGTGATTGACACGTTCCGAGGCAGCATCCGTTGCCTGCCGGGGATCAAAATTGAATGGCAGTTGCTGGACACCGAAACGGATACCAGACGGCTGTTGCTGATTGCACCCTGAAAGCCACAGGATGATGAGCAGAGGCAGTAGCGCAATTCTCACCACGTGCTGTAGGGTTTTTTCTGCAAGGAGACATTGTAGTAACGGAGATCATCAGAAACCTCCCTGCCGACCCAGTCGGGAAGCGACAGTCGGGAATCAATTGTAGGGAGTTCGACTTCTGCAATAACAAGTCCTTCATTTTCACCCTCGAAAACATCGATTTCCCACTCGAAGCCATCATGCTCGACAATGTAACGTCGCTTTTCAATCAATGGCCTGATTGCGATTCGTTCAAGGATCTCTGCAGCATCCTTCAACGGGATTTCATACTCGTACTCAAGCCGGTGAATGCCATCTTCCGAACTCTTGATGTTGATAAAGGCCCTGTCGTTCTCTGTGCGAACACGGATGGAGCGTTCATAGCCTTCCGAGAGATAACCCTGGCGCATGCGAATCGACCGTGTCGCATGCGAGCGCCATCCGTTGTTGCGGGTGAGAAACTTGCGTTCGATTTCGGTTGCCATTTCAGCCTCCGATCAGCTGTATCACCTGCTCCAGATCCTCCCTGGTATCTATCCCGGGTGGCGGGATTTCTGCAGCAACATCGACATGGATTTTTTCTCCCTTCCACAACGCCCGCAACTGCTCGAGGGATTCGCATTGCTCGAGGGGCGCCGGGGCCCACTCGCTGTAGCGTCTGAGAAAACCAGCCCTGTAGGCATAGAGCCCGAGATGCCTGAAGCAACCGGTCATGCTGGGCATCCACTGCTCATCCCCGCTGAATCCGTCGCGATACCATGGTATCGGAGCACGGCTGAAATAGAGTGCATAGCCGGCCTGGTCCATGACGACCTTGACGGCAT
>JASFPB010000059.1:0-9793 GCA_050116235.1 Chromatiales bacterium
AAGAGACCAACATCAAGCACCGGGAGATTGTCTTCGACAGCAACCACCCCGATCCGCAGCAGGGCAAGACCGCAGCGCTGCGACTCCCTGATGTCCCGGGCGTTCTGGATGTACAGGTCATCTCCGATACCGCCATCAAGGTCAGTTACCACCTGCTGGACATCGACCTGCAGCAGATCGAGGACGGTCTCGTCGATGCAGGCTTTCACCTCAGCGGCAAGCTGATCTACAAGCTCAAGCGCGCCCTCTACTACTACACGGAAGAGACAGAGCGCGCCAACAAGGGCTGCTGCAAAACCGACCCCAACTGTACCCGCAAGGTCTTTATCGAGCGCTACAAGCAGATCCGCCACGGCTGTCGCGACGACCGGCCTGACCACTGGCGCCGCTATCTCTGATTCCCGCCACCTCTGTCTCGGATACAATCAGGTTTTCTTAACTCCGGACACACCGCCATCGTGCCGCTCGATCCTGACACGCTCAAACAACTCCGCCGTGAGATCAGTTTCAACGAGACCCTCAGGGGACGGCAGCTCCATTTCAGGACGACCTGGGGGCTCTTTTCACCAAAAGCCATCGATGAAGGCACTCGCCTGCTGCTTGAACATCTCGAGGTGCAGCCGGATGATCGCGCTATCGACCTTGGCTGCGGATACGGACCGATCGGACTGACGATCGCGACCCTCGCACCGCAGGGAGAGGTCCTGATGGTCGACAAGGACTTCGTTGCCGTCGAATATGCCAATCGCAACGCGGAACTCAACCGCCTGGCGAATGCAAAAGCGATGCTCAGCGATGGCCTGAAACATATCGGCGATGAGAGGTTCACACTCGCCGTCACCAACCTCCCGGCCAAGACCAGCAACGAGCACTACTACATCTTCTTTCAGGATATCTACGAACATCTCGAGCGCGGTGGCCGCTTCTATGTCGTCGTGATCTCGGGACTCCGCAACTTTATCAAGCGCGCCTTCAACGAGGTCTTCGGCAACCATAAAAAGATCAAGCAGGGGAAGAGTTACACAGTCGCCATGGCCGTCAAGGAGTGATTCTCTCTTGTCACTGCGTAACCAGCTTTTTTATGTATCGCTACGCGATGATTGATTTTCATGCGCGCGTCGGCGCGCACCCCATTTGAAAGCGGCGGGTGCGCCGCTGCACCTTTCTTTCTTTTGCATGCCCAAAAGAAAGAAGGCAAAGAAAAAGGCACCCTGCTAACGCGGCCTGCGGCTACTCTGCGCATCTTGTCCCTGACAGGCGCTCGCCAACTCGCTACGCTCAGACACGCCTCGCTTCTCTCCTGTCAGGGGCTGCGATGCTTGACGCGTTAGAAGGGAACCAATCCCGGACTGTTGAACTTCACCTGTAGAAGCCGAGCCCTCTTGGCGAAGAATTCGCCCACAGTGCGGGCTCCCACAGATCGTATCGAAGATGACACCCTCTGCGACTGGACGCCACCGAGTACCGCAGTGGACTGCGGAACAAGCGAAAAGGTGTCTGAGCGATCGAAGAGCGCGAGTTCTTTTCGCGCCGCAGGCCGCGAGGAACACAGGGAACCCGCAGGGTGGTGTCCCGGAGCGAATGGTTTTGGTGACTTTTGCCGGAACAAAAGTCACTCGGGTGCACGCCGACGCGCGCATAAATATGTGAATAGGTGTCGGAAATTTTTTCGAAGAAAAATGATCTCTGATACCTTTCGCACAATCTGCTATCAGAGACGATTTTCAATTCTTGTATGTAGTCTCGACACCAGTCTGCCTCTGGATTCCCGCCTTCGCGGGAATGACGGAAAACCGACTAGGTTGATCTGTGGTTTGCAAAAGCCGGGCCCTCACGAAAAAGATCATTCTTCCAACAACCATTCGCCCGCGGTGCGGGCTCCCACATGCAGATCTAAACAAACAGATCGCAAGGCGATTCAAAACCCGACGCAGATCACGAAAACACCACCTGAATCCCGAAAAATAAAAAACTGTGGTAATTTCCCACAACACTAAAAAATCAACATATCATCAAGGGAGAATCCACCATGCAGCAAACCCGCTTCCTGCTCGATCAAAAAGACCTGCCGGATCACTGGTACAACGTCGTGGCAGACATGCCAAATCCGCCGGCGCCCTATCTCGGCCCGGACGGCAACCCCGTGCCGCCGGAGGCGATGCTGCAGATATTTCCCGAGGCCCTCGTGATGCAGGAGGTCTCTGCCGAGCGCTGGATTCCTATTCCTGATGAGGTGCGCGAGGCATTGACCATGTGGCATCCATCGCCACTCATTCGCGCGACCCGGCTCGAAAAGGCACTCGGCACCCCGGCAAAAATCTATTTCAAGAACGAATCAGTCAGCCCGGCCGGTTCCCACAAGCCCAATACGGCCGTGGCACAGGCCTATTACAATAAGCAGGCTGGCATCAAGCGCCTGACGACAGAGACGGGGGCAGGACAGTGGGGCTGCTCACTGTCACTGGCTGGCCAGATCTTCGGTCTCGATGTGCGGGTCTACATGGTCAGGATCAGTTACGAACAAAAACCCTACCGGCGCACACTCATGCGCACCTGGGGCGCGGAGGTCTTCCCGAGCCCGACTGACATGACAGAATCGGGTCGGCATATCCTCGCGCAACATCCTGACTCCAATGGCTCGCTCGGCATTGCCATCTCCGAGGCTGTCGAGGAGGCTGCAGGCCGGGACGATACCAACTATGCGCTCGGCTCCGTGCTCAATCACGTTTTGCTGCACCAGACGATTATCGGGCAGGAGGCGAAGAAGCAGCTCGAGATGGCCGGCGACTACCCGGATATGATTTTCTCCCCCTGTGGCGGCGGCTCATGCTTCGGTGGTATAGCCTTTCCTTTCTTTGCCGACAAGGCAGCCGGCAAAGACGTGACGCTGGTCGCAGTCGAGCCAAGTTCCTGTCCGTCGCTGACCAAGGGTGTGTACGCCTACGATTTCGGTGACACAGAAGGGCTGACGCCGCTCATGAAGATGTACACTCTCGGCCACGATTTCATGCCACCCGGCATCCATGCCGGCGGCCTGCGTTATCACGGCGAGTCCGCGCTGATCAGCCAGCTCTATGACGAGGGGCTTATCGATGCGATCGCCGTACCGCAGACAGAGACTTTCGAGGCCGGCGTGCTTTTCGCGCGCACAGAGGGCATCGTGCCCGCACCCGAATCCTGCCATGCCGTCGCAGGCGCCATCCGCGAGGCCAAGCGCTGCAAGGAGACCGGCGAAGCAAAGACCCTGCTGTTCAATCTATCGGGTCATGGTCACTTCGACATGAGTGCCTACGAGCGCTACCTTGACGGTGAGTTGCAGGACTTCGACTATCCTGCAGAGGCAATCGCCGAATCGTTGCAACACCTGCCCAAGGTTGGCTGATCAGGAAAGCCCGACATGACCAGCATCGGCACCCCGCTCTCCCCTTCGGCCACCCGCGTGCTTTTCTGCGGTGGCGGCGAACTTGGCAAGGAGGTCGTCATTGAACTGCAACGGCTTGGCGCCGAAGTCATCGTGGTCGACCGTTATGCCAACGCGCCCGCGATGCAAGTCGCTCACCGCAGCCATGCGATCAACATGCTCGACGGGGAAGCGCTGCGTGCGGTCATCGAGGCAGAGAAACCGGATTACATTGTTCCCGAGATCGAGGCGATCGCGACCGATACACTGGTTGAACTCGAGGGAGAGGGGTATACCGTGATACCGACGGCGCAGGCCGCGAGGCTCACGATGAACCGCGAGGGTATCCGCCGTCTTGCAGCCGAGGAACTGGGACTGCCCACATCAGCCTACCGCTTCGCAGCCTCGCGTGAGGAGTTCGACGCAGCCATCACGGAGATCGGCATCCCCTGTATCGTCAAGCCGATCATGAGCTCGTCGGGCAAGGGGCAAAGCACGATCCGGTCAGCAGCGGATATCGATCATGCCTGGGAGTATGCCCGGGAGGGAGGACGCGCCGGTGCCGACAAGGTGATCGTCGAGGGTTTTGTCGATTTCGACTACGAAATCACCCAGCTGACGGTTCGACATGCCGGTGGCACGAGCTTTTGCAAACCCGTGGGCCATCTGCAGGTCGGCGGCGACTACCGCCAGTCCTGGCAACCGCAGCCGATGAGCGAGACGGCACTGGCAAAAGCGCGGGAGATCGCGCAAAAAATCACAGGTGCGCTGGGCGGACGCGGTATCTTCGGGGTCGAACTCTTTATCAGGGGCGATGAGGTTATCTTCAGCGAAGTCTCGCCGCGTCCCCATGACACCGGCATGGTCACCATGATCTCCCAGGACCTGTCGCAATTCGCGCTGCATGCGCGCGCGATTCTCGGCCTGCCTGTCCCGAACATCCACTTTCACGGCCCGTCTGCCAGCAGCGTGATCCTCGTCGAGGGCAGCTCGCAACAGGTGACCTTCGACAATCTCGAGGCCGTGATTGCCGAGCCCGATACCCAGCTGCGCCTCTTCGGCAAACCCGAGGTCAATGGCGAACGCCGCATGGGCGTCGTGCTTGCTCGCGGCGAGACGGTCGACGAAGCACTGGAGAAAGCGAAGAGAGGATCGGCGAGCGTCGAAACCAGTCTCTGAAGTCTGCCGGAGACAGAGTCAATGTGGCTCCGGGCTCTGATCATGCTCCAATAATCCTGGCCATTTTCTGGTTGCTCCTGGTTTTTGAATCGCTCCGCGATGATGAATTTTGATGCGCGCTAGTCGCCGTTGTCGCACTGCCAGATCTTGTTGTAGAAGTCCGCACCGCGGGCGAATTCTTCGCCGGGAGGGCTTGACTCCTACAGATATTCCCGCATCGGGGTCGGAGTCAGTTCGACTCCGACCCCTGATAAAACCCGTCTAACGCGTCGAGCATCGCAGTCCCTGGCAGGAGGGAAGCGAGGCGTGTCTGAGCGCAGCGAGTTGGCGAGCGCCTGACAGGGACAAGACGCGCAGAGCAGCCGCAGGCCGCGTTAGCAGGGTGCCCTTTTCTTTGCCTTCTTTCTTTTGGGCAAGCAAAAGAAAGAAGGGTGCCGCGCTTTGCCGCTCTATGACATCCCTGTCAGCGCGGCATTTATCCGTTCATGGATATCACCGCCGCTTTCAAAATCAGATATGAACCAACCCTCCCCCTCAGCACGCAGTAATAAAAACAAGTAAAATCAGATAATTGAATTCTTGAACCCATGCCCTCATCTCGCGAATGAGTGTCTGCGTTCCCACAGGAGAACCCCATGGAAAATGAAGCCATCCAGGCCCTTTCACTGGCCGATAACGAGACCATCCAGGCAATCGCCCTGATGCTCGGTGCGGCCTGGGCAGCCGGGATCAACCTCTACGCGGCGGTACTGGTTCTGGGCCTGCTGGGCAATGCGGGCTATGCGGAACTACCTCCGGCACTGCAGGTGCTGCAGGATCCGCTCGTCATCGGCGTTGCCGGCATCATGTACTTCATCGAGTTCTTCGCGGACAAGACCCCCGGCGTCGACTCGGGCTGGGATGCAATTCATACCTTCATCCGCATACCGGCAGGGGCCGTCATGGCCGCAGGAGCCGCACAGGCATTCGAAGTCAACCAGGCACTGGAGCTGGCGGCTGCCCTGGTCGGAGGTGGTGTCGCGGCAACCAGCCACTTCACCAAGGCCGGCAGCAGACTCGTCATCAATACATCCCCGGAACCTGTGACCAACTGGACAGCCTCGGTCATGGAGGATGTCGCCGTTGTCGGTGGACTCTGGGCTGCGCTCAACTATCCGTTACTCTTCATCGGATTGCTTCTGCTCTTCCTTGTACTGGCTATCTGGCTGCTGCCGAAAATCTGGCGCGCCGTCAAACGTGTGCTTGCGAAGATCCGAGCCTGGTTCAGGGGCAATGAGCAACAACCTTCCGGGATTACAGCACCCCCGGGCAACAGTGAAGAGACTCCGAAACTCGAATCCCGATCAACCAGCGAATCCGGGTGACAGCTGCTTGATGCCATGAATGCGGAAGAGGGAGTTGCGGTTCGACAATTTGCCTGTAACGGAGACCGTCACTCGGGCTTGATCGAGGAGAGATGCCTGCTGACGGCCAGCCAGGCGCCGGAGAGTCCGAGAAGGATGCCGACAGGTAGCAGGATGACGAGCGCCTGCACGCCAAAAAAGGCCAGCGACACTGAAGCGCCATAGAGTTCCACGAGTCGCCCGAGAGGACCGCTGACAATGATGAGCAGGAGCGACACGAGTATCCAGGCCAGCAAGGCGCCGAAAAAGCCATAGGCAAGCCCCGTGTAAAGAAATGGCCGGCGGATGAAAGCATTTGAGCCACCGACGAGCCGGGTGACCTCGATCTCCTCCTTGCGGTTGAGGATCTCCAGCCGGATGGTATTGCCGATGATGAGCATGACGGCCAGCGCCAGGCCAACCCCGATCGCCTCGATGGCCCTGCGCAAGGCAAGACTGATTGCCTGCAAGCGTTCAATCCAGCCCTGGTCATAATCGATACTGTCGGTTTCGGGCATGGCACGCAGTTCCCCGATGAGCGTATCCAGCGAGGATCGCTCGATTCCGCTGTCGAGTTGCAGCAGCAAGACGTGCGGCAGAGGGTTTTCCTGCAAGGCATCGAGGGCACTGCCAAAACCGCTGTATTGACGAAACTCCTGCATGGCATCGGCGCTCGTCAGCAGCTCGACACGCTCGACACCCGTTTTATTCTCGAGGCTAACCGAGAGTGTCAGCGCTTCTTCATCGGCTATCCCGGGTTTCAGAAACATCGACAGCGAGGGGATTTCCGGCTGGCTTCCGGCCACGGTATTACTGAGCTGCAGCAGGGAGAGAAGGCTGACCGGTAGCGCCAGCGTGATGCCGATCACGAGCAGGGTCATGATGGTCGCCGTCGGATTGCGGAGCAGGTCGCGGATACTATGCTGCGCGGAGCGGCGATGCTGGTCGAGAAAACCCGAGAGTGCGGCAGGCTCTCCGCTGCGCCCGCGCTTGCGTCGCTTCACGTCAGTCGCCCCTGGTGCAGGTTGATGATCGGGCGGTTGAGGGTGCGAATCAGGTCGAGGTCATGTGAAGCGATCAGCATGGTGATACCGACCTGGTTGAACGCCAGGAAGAGCTCCATGATCTCGCGCGACAGTTCCGGATCGAGATTCCCCGTAGGCTCATCGGCCAGCAGGATCGGCGGGCGCGAGACAATCGCGCGCGCGATGCCGACGCGCTGCTGCTCGCCACCAGAGAGCGTCAGTGGCAAGCTCTTCTCTTTCCTGAGCAGACCCACCTTGTCGAGTGCAGCGCGCACACGTTTGCCGACCTCGCGCACAGAAACTCCGGCCACATGCAATGGCAGGGCGACATTCTCGAAGACGGTACGATCGTTCAGCAGGCGGTGATCCTGGAAGATCAGGCCAACACGCCGGCGGTGGGCAGGAACCTCCTTGTCCGGCAGACGACCGATGTTGCGGCCGTCGATCAGCAACTGCCCGCGCGTGGGGCGTTCGAGGAGAGCGATGAGTCTCAGCAGGGTGCTCTTGCCGGCACCCGAGTGCCCCGTGACGAAAGCCATGGCACCGTTCTCGATCTGCAGGCTGATATCCGAGAGGCCGTAGTTGCCACCGGAAAATCGCTTGCTGACATTATCGAACTGAATCATGCCTCGAACAGGGCGTCGATGAATTCGCCGGCATCGAACGGGCGCAGGTCATCAATGCCTTCACCCACACCGATGTAGCGAATCGGCACCTTGAGCCTGTCGGCAATGGCGAAAAGAATACCGCCCTTTGCCGTTCCATCGAGCTTGGTAATGGTGATGCCTGTCAGGCCGACCGCCTCGTTGAACTGGATCGCCTGCTGCAACGCGTTCTGTCCAGTGCCACCGTCGACCACGAGCATCACCTCGTGCGGTGCTTCCGGATCGACCTTCTTCATGACCCGCACGATTTTGGCAAGCTCGTCCATGAGATTCGTCTTGGTATGCAGGCGCCCGGCCGTATCGGCGATGAGCAGATCTGCCTTGCGTGCTGTCGCCGCCTCGACGGCATCGTAGATAACCGAGGCGCTGTCGGCCCCGGTGTGCTGGGCAATGACAGGAACCCCGTTGCGCTCGCCCCAGACCTGGAGTTGCTCGACGGCCGCCGCCCGAAAAGTATCACCGGCAGCCAGCATGACACTCTTGCCATCAGCCTGGTACTTCCTGGCAAGCTTGCCAATGGTCGTGGTTTTTCCGGCACCATTGATGCCAACCATGAGAATGACCCGTGGTCTCCCCGCGGCAGGCTGTTTCTCGGGGGCCCCGGCATCTGCCAGGATCTGCGCAAGTTCCTGCTTCAGCACGCCATTGAGCTTGTCCGGATCCGAGAGTTCCCGGCGTTTCACCTGCGCGGTGATGTCACCAATGATGCGCTGCGTTGCCTCGATGCCCACATCCGCCGTCAACAGCAGGGTTTCGAGTTCCTCCAGCAGTTCGTCGTCGATCTGCTTTCGACCGAGCAGCAGGCTCGCGAGTCCGTCTGTGAGGTTGCTGCGCGTCCGCCCGAGCTTCTCCCTGAGTCGCGCGAACATGCCCTGCCCCGTGGTCTCGTCAGACTGCCGGGGTGCGGATTGTTCCGCTTCGCTATCCTGATCAGGGAGGGTGTCGCCTGGCTGTTTCTTCTTGCCGAATCCAAATACCATGGGTTTGTCCGGTTGGCGCTCGCGGCCGGTTTCAGTATGCTGCCGGTGTCGCAAACGTAACGCATAATAATAGATGGACATTGTATTCCTGAAAGAGCTTCGGATCGATACCGTCATCGGAATTTATCAGTGGGAACGCCAGATCCGGCAGACGGTCGTGCTCGATATCGAAATGGGAACCGATATCGCCAGGGCCGCAGCGACAGATCACATCAACGACACCCTCAATTACAAGGCTGTTGCCAAACGACTGATAGAGTTTGTCGGGCAGAGTGAGTTCCAGCTCGTGGAGACACTCGCCGAGGAGATCTGCCGCGTGATTCGCGAGGAATTCTCCGTCCCCTGGGTCCGATTGACGCTCAACAAAAAGGGGGCCGTGCGCGGATCGGACGGAGTCGGGATCATTATCGAGCGGGGATCAAAAGTTTAGACTTCTTGCAGGTCGCCCTTAGTTTGAGGGATCGGAGTCAGAGTCACCCCGATCCCTATCCATGTGTACCTCTCCCTGTTTTTGAATCGCTTCGCGATGATGATTTTTGATGCGCGCGTCGGCGCGCACCCGACCTACTTTTCTTCCGCGAAAAGTAGGCAAAAGCATTCGCTCCGACGCACAACCCGTCGGGTTCCCTCACTGACTAGGGCCAAACAGGCGAGGCCGTAAACTCGTTGCACTCAAACATACGGCCTCTTGTCTCCTGTTTGACCTGCGCCGCTCGGTTGCGCGTAAGTCGCAGTTGGTCCCCTTTTCAGTCTTTCCGTAAGAGCCCAGCTCAGTGGGCGAATCTTCGCCGAGAGGGCTGGGCTCCTTGTATCTTTACTCAAGTTGTCTCTGTGATGGCAACTGATTCAATCGCTTTGTGAAGAAGGGCATTATCCGGGGAAGCCGTGGGCTCCTGCAGATTAGGTTGAACAGTCCGGGATTGTTTCCCTCTAACGCGTCGAGCATCGCAGTCCCTGACAGGTCAGAAGCGAGGCGTGTTTGAGCGGCAGCGAGTTGGCGAGCGCCTGTCAGGGACAAGACGCGCAGAGCAGCCGTAGGCCGCGTTAGCAGGGTGCCTTTTTCTTTGCCTTCTTTCTTTTGGGCAAGCAAAAGAAAGAAGGGTGCCGCGGCGCACCCGCCGTATTCAAAATAATATCTGTCGTGAAACGACACTATTGAAGA
>JASFPB010000060.1:0-9695 GCA_050116235.1 Chromatiales bacterium
ACCTGTTTCGAGGGTTTTTCGACCTTCAAGTGCGAGCCGCTGCTCAATATCCATGATGTGATCGTACAACAGTCATACCGCGGAAAGGGGCTCGTCGGCGAGATGCTGCAGCAGGTCGAGCGTATTGCCCGGGAGCGTGGATGCTGCAAACTGACACTCGAGGTGCTCGAGGGTAACAGAGCCGCCATGCGTGCCTATGAAAAGGCCGGGTTTACAGACTACAGGCTGTTGCCGGAAACGGGCCGGGCGATCTTTCAGCACAAACTGATCGGCTGACAAGCGGAGGATTCGTTCCTACAATGAGCCAACAGATGCAATGTGAATTGCCGGTCATTGAATTGAGCAACAAGAGTCACAGCGAGCCGGCAGCCGCTATCCGGGATGTTTGAATGAAATGGGCTAGCGTCAAATCCCTTTTTTACAGGAACCGTTACTTCATCAGTTTCTTGCTGATGCTTTTCATCCTGCGCGGGGCTATTGCAGACTGGAATCCCGTTCCAACAGGTTCCATGAAGCCGACAATCCTCGAGGGCGATGTCATCTTCGTCAACAAACTCGCCTACAGTCTGCGCCTCCCTTTCAGTGATATCGAGCTCCTTGAACATGACGAGCCCAGGCGCGGCGATATCGTCGTTTACAACTCCGGGCGCCTGGACAAGCTCATGGTCAAGCGCATCATCGGGTTGCCGGGAGACAGGATCGCATTGCGTGGGAACAGGCTCTTTATCAATGGCCAGTCAGCGGAGTATGTCCCGACAGTCATTGACGAATTACGCAGAGAGGACGCTGAAGAGGGGTTCTACCTGGTAGAAGAGAGCCTCATGCCCGGGCATGTCATCCAGATCAAACCACACCTCTCGAGGATGGGAACGATCGTTCCGGTGACCGTCCCGGAAGACCACTATTTCGTCATGGGCGACAACCGTGACAACAGCTCTGACTCACGCGTGCATGGCTTTGTGCCCGGGGATGAAATCGTCGGCAAGGCGACCGGCATCATTCTTTCAGCGAACCTCAATGACAACTGGCTGCCCCGCACCGAGCGTACCTTCAAAAGCCTTTACGAATAGCCACGTTCAGAGGCCGTAAAACCCCGGGAAGAAGAGGATCGAGAGAACGACTGTCACCTGCATCAGGATGAAGGGCGTCACACCGCGGTAGATATCAACAGTCCGCACTTCCGGAGGCGCAACACCCTTGAGGTAGAAGAGACTGAAGCCGAATGGCGGCGTCAGGAAGGAGGTTTGCAGGTTCATGGCGATCAGGATGGCGAACCAGAGTGGCGCAACACCCAGGGCATCGGCGACAGGCGCCAGGATCGGCACGATGATGAAACTGATCTCGACGAAATCGATGAAAAAACCGAGGATCAGGATCACGACCATGGAGAGAATGAGGAAGCCGATTTTTTCACCGGGCAGGCCAAGCAGGGCCTCCTCGACGATGGCGTCACCACCCGTGTAGGTGAATGCCATCGAGAAGGCTGTCGCGCCAAGCAGGATCGCGAAGACCATGGCCGTGATCTTGACGGTCTCCAGCGCTGATTCGAACAGCATTTTGAATTTGAACTGGCGATAGAGGATCGCCAGAACGATGGCGCCGACACCGCCGAGTGCGGAGGATTCTGTCGGCGTGGCGATACCGGCGAATATGGAGCCCAGCACGACCAGGATCAGAACCAGTGGTGGCAGGATCGCGATCAGGGCCTTGAGGATTTGCTCGCGCTTGTTGTGCACGTCCTCGTCCATCGGCAGAGCGGGAGCATCATCAGGTTTCAGCCATGTCCTCGTGAGAACGTAGATCACGTAGAAACCGATCAGGACCAGGCCGGGTGCAACCGCGGCCTTGAAGAGATCACCAACCGGGATGCCGAGTACGTCACCGAGAATGATCAGGATGATCGATGGCGGAATAATCTGGCCAAGGGTGCCCGAGGCGCAGATGGTGCCACAGGCCAGTGGCCTGTCATAGTTGTACTTCAGCATCACCGGAAGCGAGATCAGCCCCATGGCGACCACGGATGCGCCGACAACGCCTGTGGATGCCGCCAGCAGTGCGCCGACCAGGATCGTCGAGATCGCCAGGCCGCCGCGTACGCCGCCGAAGAGCTTGCCCATCGACTCGAGCAGCTGCTCGGCAAGTTTCGTCTTCTGCAGCACGATACCCATGAAGATAAAGAGCGGGACTGCCATGAGCACGGTGTTTTCCATGATGCTCTGGATGCGGAAGGGCATAAAGGCAAATGTGCTCGTTGCCTCGCCGATGATCTCGCTGAAGGTTGCCCCCTCGTCGAGCATCTCGCTGATATCCGGATACTTGGCAATGATGGTGAAGACCAGTGCCACGCCACCAAAGGTGAAAGCGACCGGGTAGCCGAACAGCAGCATGGCAAGTGCCACGAAGAACATGATGATGCCGATGTATTCCATCATTCTTCTTGCTGCCCCCTCAGGAGATGTGGCTCGTGGTTCTGACCTCTTCCTCGAGGTGATGACCGCGCAGGATATTGATCGAACGCAGTGCCATCCCGAGGCCGCTGATCGCCATGGCCAGGAAGGAGAGGGGGATCATGCCCTTGATGATCCAGCGGTTCGGCAGGCCGCCTGGATCGCCGGAGCCCTCGTCGATATCCCAAGCCTGCCAGGTGAAATCAATACCAAACCAGAAGACCATGAGAGTGAAGGGCATTAGCAAGGCCAGCGAACCGGTCAGGTCGATAATGGCCCTGCGCTTCGGGCTGAGGCGCTCGTAGATGAGATCGACGCGCACATGGCCTTCCGTCGAAATTGCGTAGGAGACGCCGAGCAGGAACATGGAGGCGTAAAGATGCCACTCCATCTCCTGCATGCCGATCGACACGCTGTTGAAGACATAACGCGCGACGACATCGTAGAAAACGTTCGCGATGAGCAACAGCAGCAAAATACCGCAGACATAACCGATCCATGTCGAGAAACGTGTAATTGCCGCTTCGGCTTTCAACAGTAGGGACATGGATTTGGCTCTGTTAGATGAACAGGCGGAAATGGTAACCCATTTCCGCCCTTCTGTTCATCGACTCGTCAGCTGTTCAGGGACAGGTGCCGGCGCCGCTGTTGAGATAGGCCTGGTCGGATATCAGTGTCCAGTTGCGGGCCTTGTCCAGATATGCAGCCTGGGAATCGATGATCTCCTTGGCGAGGGGATCATCACCGGCAGTTTCTGCAAGCAGCTCCTGGTTGGCTTTTCTCATCGCATCAAGGACTTCTTCTGGAAAGGTCTTGACCTTGATATCCGGGTACTCACTTTTTATCGTGGCCCAGTTTACCGCGCTTTCATGGTAGGACTGTGCGTACATGTCATAGGCCGCGACGCGCATGGAAACACGCAGGATCTCCTGCAGGTCAGCCGGCAGTTTCTCCCAGGACTTCTTGTTGATCAGGAATTGCAGCTCGGTGGCAGGCTCATGCCAACCGGTGTAGTAAAAGGGTGCGATCTTGTGGAAACCCATGCGCAGATCGAGTGAAGGACCCACCCACTCGAGTGCATCGATGGTGTTGCGCTCGAGTGCTGTATAGAGTTCGCCGGCCGGGATGTTGGTCGGACTCGCGCCGAGCTTGGCGAGGACTTCGCCGGCAAAACCCGGGATGCGCATCTTCAGGCCCTTGAGGTCATCCAGCGAGTTGATCTCCTTGCGGAACCAGCCACCCATCTGGTTGCTCGTGTTGCCACCCGGGAAGGAGAGCATGTTGTGCTTGTCGTAGACCTTCTCCATGAGCTCCATGCCGCCACCATAGTAGAACCAGCCGTACTGTTCGGGTGCGGTCATGCCGAAAGGCATAGTCGTGAAGAAGAGCGTATTCGGATCCTTGCCTTTCCAGTAGTAGGAGGCGGAATGGCCCATGTCGTACTGGCCGGCCTTGACCATGTCGAAGATTCCGAACGGCGCCTTGTGCTTGTTCTTTGAATCGATGGTGATCTTGAGGCGCCCGTTGGACATGGTTTCGGCCATCTTTGCCATGTTCTTCGTGGCGTCGCCGAAAATCGGGAAGTTCGGTGGCCAGGTCTCTGCGAGTTTCAGGCGGTAGACCTTGTCGTCTGCGGCCAGCACTGTGTTGCTGGTTACTGCAAGCGCAGCTGCAAGCAGCAGCGTCTTGGTCATCTTGAAGAGTTTCACGTGGTAATTCCTCCAGGTTGTGGTGAGCGGATACTGGTGGTGTAACTGTGTATCGCTTATCCTGTCGTTTTTATTGAAGACAGACACAGGATGAAAACACGCCCCTCGGGGGGTGTCAATCTTTTGCCCTGTGCTGAACCAATCCCGAAAACGCCTCTCTAAACAGGGAAATTCCCACACTGCTTTTTTTATCTAGGAGTAACCAGAGGATGCACTCAAAAACCCTCATCAGCCTCGCGCTTGCAGCGGTCATGACAACCGGATGTATGTCGGAGGACGACCCGAACCGCCGGGCAAAGATCGGTGCGGTAACCGGCGCCATCGCCGGCGCTGTAATCGGCAATAATGTCGGCGACGGCAGCAGCACCAACAGGGTCATCGGCGCCATCGTCGGCGGACTGGCCGGTGGTGCTGTGGGCAACTACATGGACAAACAGGCGCGGGAACTCGAGAGAGCGCTCGAGGACGAGCTGAGAGCCGAGTATGTCACGCTCGAGCGTCTTGACAGGGACACGATCAAGCTCAGCCTCAGCAGTGAGGCCTCCTTTGATGTTGACAGGTCCGTCGTCAAATCGGCATTCAAGCCAGCGCTACAGCGAGTTGCCGATGTCATGAGACGTTATGACCAGACGGTCGTACATGCTGTCGGTCACACGGACAGCACAGGTTCCGATTCCCATAACCAGAACCTTTCCGAGCGCCGCGCAGATGCCGTTGCTTCCTACCTGCGTTCACAGGGAGTCGCCGGAAATCGTCTCTATGCAACCGGTCGTGGCGAGAATGAGCCGCGCGCCACGAACTCAACGGCAGAGGGGCGCAAGCTGAACCGACGCGTTGAGCTCTTTATCAACGCTGTTGTCTCGGGCCGCGAAAACGACGCCTACCGCTCGCCCTACTGATTTCGGGGCATTTCCCGGCCGGGGTCTCTCCGACCCCGGCCTTCCTGTCAGTTGCTCTGGGCTGGCGGCAAGCAGCCGTGATCACCGCACGCTGATCCAGTCACCGAATATCTCCCGCATTTCGCTGCGTCCTGCGAACTTGCCGCCGCTGCAGAAGGTGTAGCCGTTGCGGCAGATCATCTTGCGGACACCGGGCTGAAGGGTTGACTGCAGCCGGTAGTGGCTTTCGTAAAAGCGGTCGCCGCAGTCAATGGCGCCGAACGGCATGGCAGGCATACCGCTCAGTTCGTCGCGGACGATACGGGCACTGGCGGAGGTGACCGTGAAGGTATCAGCAAGGACGCGTTGCGGCGATTCGCTGACGGTATTGATCTCGAGCTCGCAGTGCCAGTCGAAGAGGTTCTTTGCGGGCTTCGCGCGGCCGTGCTGGAAGATCACGCGTGCCTGGTTCGCAGGCACCATGACGTCCCGATGCAGTTCAAAAGCCTGGATGCCGCCCGTTGTGGTTGCTCTCTGTGGCGCACTGCAGCCTGTGATTATCAGAGTACCCGTGATGAGCACAAAAGAGATGAGTGTCTGTTTCACCGGTTAGCTCCTGCATGATTTTCTTTCTTGACTATAGGCAGCCGGGAGTGCTCCATACAAGAGCCGGGCGATCGAGGTGAGATTCCTGCGTTCTGATGTAGACTGTCCGTATCACCATAGACAGAATTCGTTGATGCATCCGACTTTCCGTAAATCTGTTGTTGCTATACTGGCCTTGCCGCTAACCGTCCTGTTGCTCGCAGGCTGTTCAGGCAAGACCGACGATGTCCGCCTTGTTCTTTGCAAGGAGGTAACCGACCGGCTACTGGCCGGGATGCGACCGGTCGAATGGACAGCGAACAGCCAGCGTATCAATCGCCCTGCCTTTGCCGTCATCGAGCTTGAATTCAGCACCGGCAGCCTGCACGAAGGAAAGTCCATGACGTCGGAGTGTTACTTTGCCTATGAGGCTGTCGAGGAGAACGTCATCACCCATGTCGATGAGCTCTCTGCCTACTCCACGCTGCCCTACAGGATGACCATCAATGGGAAGGATGTGCCAAAGCAGATACTGCAGAAAGCCGTGAGTGACGAACAGATCGAGGGGCTTGCGGAATTCATGGAAAAAATCAGCAGGACCTCACGCAAGCTGCTCTCAGAGTGAACAGAATCCGCATCCTCTTTCTCAATTCGAAGAACAACAGTTGAAAATCCGGACACCTCCTCTCTCGCTCTACATTCATATTCCCTGGTGTGTGCGCAAGTGCCCCTACTGCGACTTCAATTCCCATGCGGGCAAGCCGGATGAGGAAAGCTATGTCACGGCGCTCGTGGCTGATCTCTCCTTGGAAATAACCGCTGCGTCCGACAGGGTGGTCAGCTCGATCTTCCTGGGTGGCGGCACGCCGAGTCTTTTTTCTGCTGGCGCCATCGACCGGATTCTTGCAGCCGTGCAGGAAAATCTGAAGCTTGCGGATGATGTTGAGATCACGCTCGAAGCCAACCCGGGTACAGTCGATGCCGGTCATTTTGCAGGTTATCGCGCTGCCGGTGTGAACCGTCTCTCCATCGGCGTGCAGAGTTTCGACGACACCATGCTTCAGCGGCTGGGTCGCATTCATTCCGCAAGGCAGGCGCACGAGTCATTCCGGGTCGCTCGTGCGGCAGGGTTCGAAAACATCAATCTCGATCTCATGTACGGACTGCCTGGTCAGTCGACAGGAATGGCTGTCGCTGACCTCCGAGAGGCCATTGACCTCGCCCCGGAACACCTCTCCTGGTACCAGCTGACACTTGAGCCCAATACCGCATTCCATGCAGAGCCGCCTGAGACCATGCCCGGGGAGGACCTGCTCGGTGAAATCGCGGAGAGCGGTGTTCAGCTGCTCGCCGGTGAGGAGTATCTTCAATACGAGGTATCTGCATACGCGAAGGCTGGCAGTCAGTGCCGGCATAATCTCAACTACTGGCAATTCGGTGATTACATCGGCATTGGTGCCGGTGCTCACGGCAAGCTGACGCTTGCTGAAAATGGCGTCATTCGTCGCCGCAAGGAGCGCCATCCCCGGCGCTACATGGAGCGCGCGCTGGCAGGCAGTGCGGTCTCGGGCGAGGACCGGTTGCAGGATGATGACCTGCTCATGGAGTTCATGCTCAATGCGCTACGCCTCAACGAGGGTGTTCCGGCTGCCTGGCTCGAACAACGCACGGGATTGTCGCTGGCTGCAATCGGACAGCGGCTTGCACTGGCACGCACGCAGGGCCTGCTTGAGAGTGACGAGAGCCATATTTGCCCGACTGCCCTGGGCAGGCAATATCTCAACAACCTGTTGCTGTTATTCAGTTGAAAGAGCTTTCGCGGGTGCGCTGCCTTGACAACCAACCGCCGAGGCAGTCTACTTCACCCCTTCACTGAAGGACCAAGATACACACACCATGTGGCGCAAGTTATTTCCGCCGAGATGGCGTCACCGCAATCCGGCGATCCGTGCCGAAGCCGTCAGCCTGCTTGATGCAAATGATCCAAACCTGCAGCAGGTTGCATTGAGAGATGCAGATGCCGGGATTCGCCGTCTGGCTGTCCGTCGACTGCAACGGATCGAACTTCTGCTTGAACTCGCCTCCGAAGACCCTGATGAATCCGTACGCCAGGCAGCAAGGCGCAAGGCCTGGCAACTGCTTGCGGGTGAGGAGGGCGATATCAGCGAGCAAGAGGCTGCCACGACCCTGAACAAGAGACAGGATCCCGAGATGGCCGAATATCTCGTGCAACACGCGGGATCAAGGCAGGTGCGACGACTGGCCCTGACCATGCTCGACAAGCCGGCACTCCTTGCCGCAATCGCCCTGAATGACAGCGACAGGGATATCAGGCTCGAGGCACTGAGGGCGATTGACCGATTGCCTACACTGGAACGTATCGCGAAGGAGGCGCGTGGCAGGGACAAGCGTGTCGCACGCATGGCGCGCGAGATGGCCGATCACCTGCGCGAGCAGCAGGAACGTCCCGCAAAACAGCAGAAGCTCGTTGAAGAGATGGAGACACTTGCGGGTCTTCAGCAACCGGACCAGACAGCTGTCCTGCGCTTGCAGTCTGAATGGGAATCACTGCAACAGGATGCCGATAGTGTGCTTCTTGAACGTTTCCGGAAGGCGCATGAAGAGACCCGGCAAGCGATCGAGCAGGCGCGTATCGCCCGTGAGGCGCTGGAGCGGCAGCGCGAGGTCTGCGACCAGGCGAGAAAACTGCTCGATGACCTGGAACAGAATGCCGGCACGCCCTCCTATGACCTGGAGGGTGCTGAAAAAATCGCTTCACTGCTCCGCAACAGCTGGCAGCAGCTCAAGGCCGATCATGGTGAACTCAACGCGGCTCTGGAAAGAGAACTCGGAGAAACTCTTGGTCGATTGAAGCAACGCGCAGAAGACATCGAGCGGCATCGCAGGGAACAGGTGCAACAGCTCGCGATCGTCAGCGAAGTCGAGGAGTTTGCCGGGTCCGGTCAACCCCCAACGGCTGACCGCCTGAAGAGTATCGAGCGGCGCTGGCGCGATTTGCCCGGCAAACCGGAAGCTGATCTCGAGCGCAGCTTCAGGCAGTTCCTGCAGCAGGCCAGGTCACGCCTGGAAAAAAGTGCGGAGCGTGCCGGCGAACTGGAAATCGAATTCGAACAGCATGTTGCACAGCTGGAAAAGGCACTCGATGCTGGCAAGCTCGCCGCTGCAAACAGCGCCATGGGCATGGCGCGCAAGTGCCACGACGAATTGCAACAGATTGCGCCACACAAGCTCAGGAAATCGCGATCACACTGGAACCGTCTGCTCGGACGGCTCGCCGAGTTGCGTGACTGGCAGCGCTTCGGCAGCAATACCGTCCGCGAGGACCTCATCACAGCCATGCAATTGCTGACCAGTGCCGATCTCTCAGTCAATGAGCGCATCAGGCAGGTTCGCCGGTTGCGCAACCAGTGGCGCGAACTCGACCGCAAGGGTGGTACGCCGACACCGGAGTTGCTGGAGCGTTTCAATGCAGTCGCCGACGAAGCCTTTGCGCCTGTGATTACCCACCGCGAGACACAGCAACAGGCACGCGAAGAGGCAGCCGCAGAACGCAGTGCCTTTTGTGACAAGGTCGAGCAGGAGCTGGGAACCATAGAGTGGAGTGATCCCGACTGGCCGGCGATTGATGCCCGCCTCCGGAAACTGCATGACCAGTGGCGCAAGCTCGGCGGTGTCGACAAACAGAGCTGGGCAGAGCTCAACAAGCGCTATCGCGATAGCGTCAGGGAAGCTGAAGAGAAGCTGGCCGGCATGCGTGAGAGTGAAAAACAGCGGCGCGAGCGTCTCATCAAGCAGGTCCAGCGACTTGCGAGTGAACCCGACTTGCAGGTGGCGATCAACGAGACCCTCGCCGCACAACAGAAATGGAAGCCGCTGGTAACAGCCTCCCGTTCAGTCGAGCAGCGCCTCTGGAAAGCGTTTCGCGCTGCCTGCGATACCGTTTTCGAGCGCCGCAACGCGCAAAACGCCGAAGTGAATCGTGAACTCGAGGAAAACGCCGACAGGAAACAGACTCTGGTGGACGCGATGTTGCAGCTTGCCGCCCTGCCTGCTGG
>JASFPB010000061.1:0-9542 GCA_050116235.1 Chromatiales bacterium
TCCATGAAGGAACGACGCAGTCCGAGTCCGGCGCCATGAACCGGGTAGTGTTTACTGTTCATATTTGGCCCCGCCCGGTCGATGCGACACTTACTTGTTGCCGCCGCACTTGCCTTCGCCGCACTTACCTTCCATGCTCTTGGCTTTTTCGCCGCCGCACTTGCCTTCGCCGCACTTGCCTTCCGTGCTCTTGGCTTTCTCGCCGCCGCACTTGCCTTCGCCGCATTTGCCTTCCGTGCTCTTGGCTTTCTCGCCGCCGCACTTGCCTTCGCCGCATTTGCCTTCATGTGAGCTGGCCAGTTGCATGTAACCGCTGCCGATCTCGGAAAGGCCGAACGGGTTGTCAGCGGCATTGGCTGCACCCATTGCCAGTGAGCCGGCCAGCGCGGCACCGATTGCTGCAGCGACAGGTTTCATATGAGTTTTTTTGGACATGTTTCTACGTCTCCGGTTGTTTGTGAGTTTGTCTGAGATTGCCGTATCAGTTAGTTGATGTGTGGCGGTTGCTTCTTGTGTCGGCCCGGGGCCGGTTGTCACACTGCTGTTGTTATTGGTCGTTTCCAGCGAGTGTCAGTGCAATAGACACCGCCTTCTTGAATTTTCTTTCATTCTCGGGAAAAAAATACCGCGTGGTGGAGAAGTTAATAGCTACGCGGGGCCGATTATGCCTGCAAACAGGGTGAAGAGGATGATGGCAGGGTTGCCCGGCATGGCTGAAAATCCAGGCTCTGCTGCCGACAGCTTTATTGCCGGGTGAGTTTTTCAACAAGGCATGCCATTGCCTTTGCGCGGTGACTCAGGCTGTTTTTCGTCTCGGGATCGAGTTCCGCCGAGCTGCACTCCATCTGCGGGACTAGAAAAACGGGGTCGTAGCCGAAACCATGCGCACCCCTTGCTTCACGCAGGATGGATCCTTCCCAGGTTCCCTGGCAAATGAGTGGTGTGGGGTCTTCAGTGTGCTTCATGCAGACCATGAGGCACTGAAAACGCGCGGTGCGTTGCCCGTCCGGCACGTTCTGCATCTCTGTGAGCAATTTTTCGAGATTCTGTTCGTCGCTGGCTCCGGCCCCTGCATAGCGTGCCGAGTAGATTCCCGGCGCTCCCATGAGGGCATCGACCTCGAGCCCGGAGTCGTCGGCAATGGCTGGCAGTCCGGTATGCATGGCGGCATTGCGTGCCTTCAGAATCGCATTCTCGACAAAGGTGAGTCCTGTCTCCTCGGCTTCCGGAACCCCGTAGTCGGACTGGGGGATAACCTCGAAACCACTTTGCGAGAGCAGCTGGTTGATTTCACGAACCTTTCCGACGTTTCCAGAGGCGAGAACGATCTGTTTCATGGCGATACCCGCTAGACTTCATTGCGGGCGAGTGTAGCGCAAAAGCATGCCTGTCATGCGCATGTTGCCGGCAGACTCTCAGAGATGCCGGCACTTTCCGGGCGGGCATGCCGAATTTACGGTAGCCGCACAAGACTAATTTCCCGTTTCTCCGGGCGACCGATTTGCCTGCAGGCGGGGATTCCTATAGCCTTTGCGCACCAATTTTCGAAGTCAGCGACAGCTCCAGCCTTTCACGTGTCAGAGCAGCCCATATCACTTGAAGCCCATCATCTCAGTTGCATCCGCGACGACCGGCTTCTGTTCGAGGGCCTCAGTTTTTCCATCGGCAGTGGCGAGGCGATCGTTCTGGAAGGGCGGAATGGTACCGGCAAGACTTCGCTTTTGCGTATTCTCTGTGGCCTCAGGCGTCCCGACGAGGGCGAGGTGCGATGGCAAGGGATTCCGATCGAGAAGAATTACGTCGATTACTACACCCGGATGGCATTCGTTGGCCACATGGATGGCATCAAGCGGGAGCTGAGTGCACTCGAAAACCTTCGCCTGTCACGTTCACTCTGCGGCTCGGGGAATGTCAGCATCGAGGAGGCACTGGAGACACTGCTTCTCACAGGTTACGAGGATATCCCGACTTACTATCTCTCTGCCGGCCAGCGCAGGCGTGTCGCGCTTGCGAGGCTGCTGGCGACGGATGCGCGCCTCTGGATCCTCGATGAGCCATTCACCTCTCTCGATCGCGAGGGAATCGCACTCGTTGAAAACCTCATGGATGAGCATGTGGGTGCTGGCGGCGCGATGATCATGACATCCCATCACGAGGTGCGTCTTTCGACACCCGGTGTGCGTGTCCTGAATCTCTCGGCGAGGGAAGCAGCATGACGCCGGGCAGGGCTTTTCTCGACCTGCTGCGCCGTGATCTGCTGCTGGCGATGCGCCGGCGCTCGGAGCTTGCCAACCCGCTGCTCTTCTTCGTCATGGTGATCGTCCTGTTTCCACTCGGTGTCGGTGCCGAACCCAAACTGCTGGCGCAGATGTCCGCCGGAGTCGTTTGGGTCGCAGCCCTGCTGGCGGCCCTGCTGACACTCGACAGCATCTTCCGTTCCGATTTTGAGGACGGCACGCTCGAGCAGATACTGATCGGCGCACATCCGGTTCCGATGCTGGTGCTCGCGAAGGTCATCGCACACTGGCTCGTGACAGGGCTCCCCCTGCTGCTCGTGGCACCGGTTCTCGCAACTTTTTTGGGGATGAATCCTGACGCAATCGGCGCTTTAATGCTGTCATTGTTACTGGGTACGCCCGTTCTGAGTCTGATCGGCTCGATCGGCGTGGCGCTGACAGTCGGCCTGAGGCGGGGCGGTGTGATATTGTCGCTGCTCGTTCTTCCGCTCTACGTCCCTGTACTTATATTCGGGGCTGCGGCCGTGGATTCAGCTGCGTCTGGTATGCCGGTCACTGGGCAGATGTATATCATGGCGGCTTTCCTGGTGTTGGCTGTTACGCTTGCTCCGCTTGCGGCAGCGGCAGCCTTGCGAATCAGCCTCAGCTGAAGTCAGTAATTTGAGTTTTTGCAGATTGAATGAATATTTTCACTAAATGGTTTCATCGCCTGGGATCACCACCCTGGTTCTACAGGGTGAGCGGCAAGCTCATCCCCTGGATAACGATCCTCTGCCTGGCGCTGTTCGTGTACGGCCTCTATGGAGGATTGGTGCTCGCACCACCGGATTATCAGCAGGGCGACAGTTTCCGCATCATATATATCCATGTGCCGGCTGCCATCTTGTCCATGTTTGTCTATGTGGTCATGGCCGTCGCCGGTGCGATCAGCCTGATCTGGCGCATGAAGATGGCTGACATCGTCCTTATCAGCAGCGCCCCGATCGGCGCTGTCTTCACCGTGATCGCCCTCGCGACAGGTTCGCTGTGGGGCAAGCCGATGTGGGGTACCTGGTGGACCTGGGATGCACGCCTGACATCCGAACTGCTTCTACTCTTTCTCTATCTGGGTATCATTGCCTTGCACAATGCTGTCGAGGACAGGCAATCGGCTGGCAGAGCCGTCGCCGTACTCGCGCTTGTCGGTGTCGTGAATATCCCGATCATTCATTACTCCGTCGTCTGGTGGAACACCCTTCACCAGGGTGCAACCATCATGCGCCTGGACGGACCGGCCATCGACGAGTCGATGCGCTGGCCGCTTTTCGCAATGATTGCCGCATTCTATCTTTACTACTTCATCGTCCTCATGTTGCGCGCCCGCGGCGAGGTATTGAACAGGGAATCCCGCAGCCGCTGGGTGCGGGAACTGGTGGCAGGAGAATAGAATGGCAGAATTCTTTCACATGGGCGGATATGCATTTTACGTCTGGACATCTTTCGGGCTGACAGCACTCCTGCTTGCGGGCCTCGTTGTCTGGGCTTCCCTGACACACAAGCGGGAACGTGCTCGCATATCCCGCCGACTGCGCAGAGAGAAGAGAAGCGTATGAGAACTCACAGAAAACGACGTTTGAGCATGGTGCTGGCCCTGCTGGTTGGTGTAGGCGTTGCTGTCACACTGATCCTGATGGCGCTCAGCGAGAACATCAACCACTTCTACGACCCGACCCAGGTGGTTGGCGGTGAGGCGCCGCAAAATCATACCTTTCGCATCGGGGGGATGGTTGTGGATGGCTCCGTCCAGCGAGACGAGGGCAGTCTCAAGGTGCGTTTCGATCTGACCGACTACAGGGAGCAGGTGACTGTCAGCTACGAGGGTATCCTGCCGGATCTCTTCCGCGAGGGTCAGGGCATCGTTGCGATCGGTAAGCTTAGTGATGACGTCTTTGTTGCCGAAGAGGTACTCGCCAAGCACGATGAAAACTACATGCCCGCCGAGGTGAAGCAGTCACTCAAAGAGGTTGCCGACTACAATGAAGGGCAGCAGGGGGTAGCACAATGATTCCTGAAATCGGGCACTTCGCGCTGATCCTTGCGCTCGGTATGGCCTTCATCCAGACCGCCTTTCCGCTTGCCGGAGCCCAGCTCGGCTACCAGGGCTGGATTCACGTTGCCAAGCCTGCTGCGCGCCTGCAAGCCTTTTTCCTGCTGTTCTCTTTTGCTGCGCTGGTCTGGGCATTCCTGGCGGATGATTTTTCTGTCCGTTATGTCGCCAGCAATTCGAACACCAAGCTTCCGACACTCTACAAGGTATCAGCTGTCTGGGGGGCGCACGAGGGCTCCCTGCTGCTATGGGCGCTGATACTTGCTGTCTGGGGCATGATGGTCTCCTTCTTCTCCCGCAGTATCCCCCAGGTCATGACGGCGCGGGTACTCGGTGTCCTCGGAATTGTCAGTATCGGCTTTCTGCTGTTCATGCTGCTGACCTCGAACCCTTTCGATCGCATACCTGCGCCGCCGGAAGGACGCGATCTGAACCCGCTGCTTCAGGATTTTGGCCTCGCGGTCCATCCGCCGATGCTCTATATGGGTTATGTTGGTCTGGCCGTGCCCTTCGCCTTCGCGATCGCGGCCATGCTGGGCGGACACCTGGATGCCGCCTGGGCACGCTGGTCAAGGCCGTGGACAAATGTTGCCTGGATGTTTCTCACGCTGGGAATCGCACTCGGTAGCTGGTGGGCCTACTACGAGCTTGGCTGGGGCGGCTGGTGGTTCTGGGATCCTGTCGAGAATGCCTCTTTCATGCCCTGGCTCGTCGCAACTGCCCTGATGCATTCACTGGCAGTGACCGAGAAGCGCGGTGCTTTCAAGGCCTGGACAGTTCTGCTGGCGATCTTTGCCTTCTCCCTGAGCCTGCTGGGAACCTTCCTTGTCCGGTCCGGCGTTCTCACCTCGGTGCATGCATTTGCATCCGATCCCGAGCGAGGTGTTTTCATACTCGCATTTCTCGCATTCACGATCGGTGCTTCGCTGACACTCTTCGCAATCCGCGGCAACCAGATCCGCAGCTTCGTACACTTCAGTCTTCTCTCCCGCGAGAGTGGACTGCTGTTCAACAATATCCTGCTCGTGGTGATCACGCTTGTTGTGCTTATGGGCACAATCTACCCGATCCTCCACAATGCGATGGGGTGGGGCAATCTCTCGGTCGGCAAGCCCTATTTTGATTTCTTTTTTGTGGTTCTTTCGGTGCCTCTCGTGCTGGCAATGGGCGCTGCTGCCTTGCTCCGGTGGAAAAAGGATGATGGTGCGGCACTCGTCAAAAAACTCGTGCCTGCACTGATCGTCAGCCTGCTCGCCGGAGTGCTCGTCATGCTCTACTTCGGTTTCAGCCTCGGAGCAATCCTCGGAGTAGGCCTTGCGGTCTGGGTCACCTGGCTATCCGTGGTGGCGGTACGCGACCAGCTCCGTGGCAACCGCCGCCTGAGTTCGATACCGCGAGGCTTCTGGGGCATGATTCTCGGACATCTCGGTGTTGCTGTCTTTACTGTCGGAGTCACACTGACATCCATCTACAGTGTCGAAAAGGATGTCGGACTCGGGGCGGGTGAAAGCTATGAGCTTTCCGGCTACACCTTCACCTTCAATGAAATCAGGGAAATCGAAGGCCCCAACTACAGCGGAACACGGGGCATCGTCACGGCAACCGACGGTAACTACAGCGTCATGCTCTACCCGGAGAAGCGCAATTATTTCTCAAGCAGCATGCCGATGACAGAAGCAGGCATCGATGCGGGTCTTACACGCGACCTTTTTGTTGCGCTGGGTGAACCGCTCGGTAACGGCAAATGGGCGGTTCGTCTCTATCACAAGCCTTTCATCCGCTGGATCTGGCTCGGTTCGCTCATCATGGGCATTGGCGGCATCCTGGCAGCGACCGACAAGCGCTACCTGCGCATGGCACGGCGCAAGAAGGCCACGGCAGCCTCCGTCTCCTCCCACGGAGCCACTGCATGAAGTCACTGCGCTTTGCGATCCCGCTGATCATTTTCATCGGGCTCATGCTGCTGATGTTCAAGGGCCTTTGGCAGGACCCCAAACTCGTCTCCTCGCCCCTGATCGACAAGCCGATACCGCACTTCTCTTTGCCTGAACTGCTGGATCCGGCCAAAACCGTTGAGCCGGAACAATTCAAGGGCAAGGTGTGGCTGTTGAATGTCTGGGGATCATGGTGCCCCGAGTGCTGGCGCGAGCACGGTTACCTGGAGGTGCTTTCGCAACGGGAGGGCCTGACAATCGTGGGTATCAACTGGCGTGACGAGACAGCCGATGCACTGGGAATGCTGCGAGAGGCTGGCAACCCCTACACCGCGATCGGCGTCGATCCTGACACCACAGCCGTCCTCGACCTGGGCGTATACGGTGCTCCGGAATCCTACCTCATTGACAAGCAGGGCGTGATTCGCTTCAAGCAGGTAGGCGCGGTCACACCGGAGTTGTGGGAAAACGAGCTGGAGGCTCTCGTTCGCAAGCTGGAGGCAGAGGGATAACATGAAAGCGTGCCAATCCATTCTGTTCGTCCTGCTGCTCTTCACCATTGCACCAGCCTTCGCCGTCATCGAAAGTTATACGTTCGATACTCCCGAGCAGGAGGCGCTCTTCAAGAAAATGACCCAGGAACTGCGCTGCCTCGTCTGCCAGAATCAGAACCTGGCCGATTCGAATGCGGAGCTTGCGCAGGACCTTCGGAAAAGAACCTACGAAATGATCAAGGACGGCAAGAGCGAGGCCGAGATCGTCGAATACATGGTTGCCCGCTATGGTGACTTCGTGCTCTACCGTCCGCCGGTCAAGTCCTCGACGCTCTTTCTCTGGCTCGGTCCGCTACTCTTTCTCGTCATCGCCATCATCGTGGCCATCCGTTTCATACGCTCACGCCAGACTGCAGAGGCTGATCCCGAACTGACGGATGAACAGCTGCAAATGGCGCGCGACCTGTTGAACAAAGAGAACAAGTCATCATGATCACTTTCTGGCTGATAGCCGGTGCCATGCTGTTACTGGCCCTGCTGCTCCTTGCACGTGGCTTGCTGTCGCGCAGGGAAAGCATCGAGGTCGACAGAAACGAACAGAACCTTCTGATTGCCGAAGAGCGAATGCAGGTTGCAGAGTCCGAGTTCGCTGACAAGCAGATCAGCGAGAGCGAGTATCTCCAGATCAAGGCCGAGATCGAGAACACGCTGGCCGATGAGCTTGCCCAGCAGAAGGGAAAGCGTATCGGGAGCACCAATGCCGGGGCAATCGGCACTGCCGTCATCGGTCTGGTGCTGCCACTCTTCGGTCTCGCCATGTACGGATTGCTCGGCAACCCGGACTTCATCGACGCCCCGTCTCGCCAGAACACAGTGGTGACACAACAGCACGGCCAGGCCACCGGCGAGCAACCGCAATCCTTCGAATCCATGGTCGAAAGCCTCGCAAGCAAGCTCGAGCAGGATCCTGACAACCTCGAGGGCTGGTTCCTCCTGGGCAGGAGTCTCATGAGCCTTGGTCGCTATACCGAAGCCGCGAAGGCATTCGAAGTGGTCAACAGCAAGCTGCCCGAGCCGCAGGCCGGCGTCCTGCTGGCGCTGGCAAATGCCCGGGCCATGGAACAGGAAGGGCGTCTCGATGGACAACCAGCCACGCTTGTGCAGCAGGTGCTCGAACTCGACCCCCGGAACACGACCGCTCTCTGGATGGCGGGCCTGGTCGCGGAGGAGCGGGGTGATCTGGAAAACGCCCTGCGTTACTGGGAGCAGGCTGAACCGCTGCTCGCGGATGACCCTGAAAACAGGACTGAACTGCGTGGCATGATGCTCGAAGTTGCCGGGAAACTCGGGCGCACCTTGAGTTTTGATGACACCACTCCCAACCAGCAACCTGAAAACTTCGAGGTGCCAAAAGCGTCACCTGCACCTTCACCTGGTGATCCGGCGAAACAGGTTCGTGTGCGGGTCTCTCTCTCCGAGGATGCACTTGCTGCAGTCTCACCGGGTGATACCGTTTTCATCTTTGCCAGGGCCGTCTCCGGTCCTCCGATGCCACTGGCGGCGGCACGGCACCAGGTCGGGGAGTTGCCACTTGAGCTGACGCTCGATGACAGCATGGCGATGATGCCGCAGATGAAGATCTCGACGTTCGATGAGGTCAATGTGAGTGCAAAGGTTTCCAGGAGCGGAAGCGCCGATGCCTCACCGGATGACAGGAGCTCCGGGATCATGCGAGTCCAGCTGCCGATGACGGGCGTGGTCGAGCTCGTCATCCGCTAGAGAGACCGGGTTCGCAAGATGCAGCATTCTGCAGACAGCATCCTGGAACCACGCAAAGCGATGCGTTCAGGCTATCTCTATCTCGAAACCCGTGATGATCACCCTGGAATGGTGCGTGTGCGCAAGACGACCGAATTGCCATCGACGCAACAGGGGGAGGGGGGTGCACAGATTCGTGCCATCAGCAGTTACCAGGATGTCGATGCTGCAGCCATGCATGTGCACGAGCATCTCAAGAGACACCTTCGCGATGTCGATAGCCATCTCTACGAGGTTTCACTGGCCGAGGCGTTGGCAGCACTGCGTACCCTCTCACTGACTTGCAGAATGGTCTGGACAGATCCTGCAATCGATCAGGAGACGCTCGATGCCAGGGATGCATTCATCGAAAATCACAAGAGCGGTCGCAGACATCGTGATTTCTGGATCCGGATCATCACCTGGATCGCGATCGCACTGCTGGCGCTCAATCTGCTCAGCGGGCTGTTCGGCAGTCGCCTTGGACTCTGGTTCTAGACGCCGGGCTGCTCCGCGAGCAGTGCATCGACAGCATCGAGCACCTCTTGTGCATCCCAGGCAAAGGCCCCGAAAACCGCATAGCGGATTCTGTGTTCCCGGTCCAGTATGAAGGTCGTCGGAAAGGCGTAGGTGTTCCAGGCCTTGAAAGCCCGGGCTTCAGGATCGAGTGCAACCGGATAGCCAACCGGCTTGTCCTCGAGGAAAGCCCTGACTTTTTCCGGCTCTTCGCCAACGTCGACGCTGAGGACCTCGAGTCCCCTGTCGTGGCGCAGCTTGCGCAATCGCTCCAGTGAGGGGATCTCCTCGACACAGGGAGGGCACCAGGTCGCCCAGAAATTCAGCACTACGACCTTTCCCCGATAGCTTCGGAGTTCGATCCGCTCGCCCTCGAGTGTTTCCAGAGAGAGCGGAGGTGTCACACGGTCACCCTTGTAGGGTTTCAGTAATGCCGCCGATGAGGTATTGCGCTCCACGGGCATTACGCTATCGGGTT
>JASFPB010000062.1:0-9336 GCA_050116235.1 Chromatiales bacterium
CGGCAATCGCTTTCTTCGACCAGGAGCCCGTATTGATGTAATCGGCTGAAGTCTTCTCACCAAGCAGATTCATCGGCACCATCGCGAACTGGGAGGATGCACCGCCCTGCAGAAAGAGCACCTTGTAATTGGCAGGAATCTGCATGAGTTCACGCAAGTCGGCTTCCGCCCTCGCAGCAATGGACATGAAATCCTTGCCCCGGTGACTCATTTCCATGACAGACATGCCGGTGCCATGCCAGTCAAGAATTTCGTTCCGTGCCTTTGCGAGTACGGCTTCTGGCAGTGCGGCAGGACCTGCACTGAAATTGAAAACACGTGCCATTGATTGTTTACTCCTCGGAAATATCGTTCTGATTCTGCTCGCCGCCGTCGGACTCGATGCTGTCATTGTCCACCTCGCCTTCGAGCATTTCGACACGCTCAATGCCGATCAGGCGCTCGTCGTTCGCCAGACTGATGAGCTTGACGCCCATGGCACTGCGGCCCGAGACGGAGATATCTTCAACGCGCGTGCGCACGAGGGTGCCGCCGTTGGTGATGAGCATGATCTCATCATCCTCGTCAACGATGACAGCACCGACCTGTAGACCGTTGCGCTCATTGGTGCTGATGGAGATGACCCCCATGCCACCGCGTCCCTTGACGGGATAATCATCAACCGGGGTGCACTTGCCAAAGCCGTTTTCAGTGGCTGTGAGCACTCTGGAATCATCACGTGCGATCATCAGCGAGATGACGGCCTGCCCCTCAGCAAGTTTGATGCCCCGAACACCGGCAGCTGTACGCCCCATGGCGCGCACCTGTGACTCGTGGAAACGGATCGCCTTGCCTGCAGAGGTGAAGAGCATCACGTCCTGATCACCATCCGTGATATCGACCCCGATCAGGCGATCGTCGTCCCTGAGGCCGAGCGCGATGATGCCGCTCTTGAGCGGACGCGAGAATGCCTGCAGCGGTGTCTTCTTGACGGTCCCGGAACTTGTCGCCATGAAAACGAACTTGTCCTCGGGATAATCACGTACCGGCAGGACGGCGTTGATGCGTTCGCCCTCCTCGAGCGGCAGGAGATTGTTCATGGGCCTGCCGCGTGCATTGCGGCCGGCCTGGGGTAGCTGGTAAACCTTGAGCCAGTAGACGCGTCCGCGGCTGGAAAAGCAGAGAATGGTGTCGTGAGTGTTGGCAACAAAGAGCTTGTCGACAAAGTCCTCGTCCTTGATTCTGGTGGCCGCTTTCCCCTTGCCGCCACGCTTTTGCGCCTGGTAGGCATCGAGGGGCTGGGACTTTGCATATCCCTGGTGAGAAATAGTCACGACCATATCCTCTTCAGGGATGAGGTCCTCGCTGGTGAGGTCGAGCTGGTTCGCGATGATCTCGGTACGACGCTCGTCGCCGAACTGTTCCCTGATCTCCTCGAGCTCCTCGCGAATGACCTGCATGAGGCGTTCCGAACTCGAGAGAATAGCGAGCAACTCGGCAATACGCTCGAGGATCTCCTCGTATTCACTGATGATCTTGTCCTGCTCGAGCCCAGTCAGCTTCTGCAGACGCAAGTCGAGTATCGCCTGGGCCTGTTTTTCCGTCAGATGGTAACCATCATCGAGAAGCCCGAAGCCCTCTGGCAGTTCCTCCGGCCTGGTCGCTTCTGCACCGGCGCGCTGTAACATCGACTCGACAGTACCCGACTCCCAGACGCGCTCGACAAGCTGTTCCCTGGCCACGGATGGGCTCGGCGCTTTCTTGATAAGCTCGATGACCTCGTCGATGTTGGCGAGTGCAACCGCAAGCCCCTCCAGGATGTGTGCCCTGTTGCGCGCCTTGCGCAGATCAAAAAGTGTTCTGCGGGTGACGACTTCCCGGCGGTGACGCAGGAAAAGCTCCAGGGTCTGGCGAAGGTTCAGCGTGCGCGGCTGCCCGTCGACCAGGGCAACCATATTGATACCGAAAACGTTCTGCATCTGGGTGTGCTGGAAGAGGTTGTTCAGCACCACCTCGGAAACCTCGCCACGGCGCAGTTCGATCACCATGCGCATACCATCCTTGTCGGATTCGTCACGCAGTCCGGTGATACCCTCGATCTTCTTGTCCTTGACCAGTTCGGCAATTTTTTCAAGCAACCTTGCCTTGTTGACCTGATAAGGCAGCTCGGTGACGATGATTTTTTCACGCCCTCTCTCATCCGTCTCGGTCGCGGTACGCGCACGCACGTAGATACGACCGCGCCCGGTTCTGTAAGCCTGGTGTATACCGGCAGCGCCGTTGATGATGCCTGCCGTCGGGAAGTCAGGCCCGGGCAGATAGTCGATAAGCGCCTTGAGATCGATATCAGGGTTGTCGATCATCGCAATACAGGCGTTGATCGTCTCCGTGAGGTTGTGGGGCGGGATATTGGTTGCCATCCCGACCGCGATGCCTGCCGAACCGTTGACGAGCAGGTTCGGTATCCGTGTCGGCAGCACGGATGGTTCGTGTTCCGAGCCATCATAGTTGGGGATGAAGTCGACTGTCTCCTTGTCGATGTCCTCGAGCATCGAGTGGGCGATCTTTGCCATGCGAATTTCGGTGTATCGCATCGCAGCGGGCGAGTCGCCATCCACGGAACCGAAGTTGCCCTGGCCATCCACCAGCATATAGCGCATCGAGAATGGCTGCGCCATGCGTACGATGGTGTCGTAGACGGCAGTATCACCATGCGGGTGGTATTTACCGATGACATCACCGACGATGCGCGCCGATTTCTTGTAGGGCTTGTTCCAGTCGTTCCCGAGTTCATTCATCGCAAAGAGAACACGCCGGTGGACCGGTTTCAGCCCGTCCCGAACGTCTGGAAGCGCGCGTCCGACAATCACGCTCATGGCGTAGTCCAGGTAGGACTGCTGCATCTCGTCTTCGAGATTGATCGGTAGGATTTCCTTGGCGAATTCTGTCATAAGGGGGATCCGGAAAATGGAGGCGGCCGCACTTTTTCGGCTCTTTTATTTATGGGATTTTAAGCTGTGAATCTTACCATATTTCCCATTTCCGAGACATGGAAACAGGCACAAAAAACCCCGGCAGAGAGGGCCGGGGTTTTAACGACAGAACGGCTGAAAATCAGGCTCTCTTGCGGCTTCCCCAGGTACGGAATTTTCCTGTGTCGAGATGCACGAAACCGGCACGCCCGTAGTAACCGATACCCCCCTCTTCGAGGTCAACCGCAGCACGGTAAACATCTTGATGACTGAAGCCCGGGACTCGAATATCCACGGCCTGGCCGAGCATATGGAAACTGTTCTTGGCAACGCCGCGCTTGTAGCGGCGCATGTTGTTGTTGGTGGTCGGCGAGCGGTATGCAGAAATCACCTCGACAGGCTTGCCTGTATTACCGAGCGTTCGCTGCTGGATACTGTGAATGACATCGATGAGCTTCGGATCCATGGAGCAGATTTCATTGGCTCGATGGTCACGCAATACGAGGTCAATCTCCGCCAGCGCTTCGGGTTCATACCTGCCGTCGACCCAGTAATCGACCTTGATCTTTTCTTCAGTGTGGAGGTTGTGGAGGGAGATGGTGCGGGAGCCTGTGAGTTTTCGGGATTTTGCGAGAGCGGCTGGTGAGGCAAGGAAGGTGGCGATGGCGCCTGCGGTTTTCAGGAAATCTCGCCGGCTTTTTCCGGATGGTGGAAAATCCAGTAAATTCATATACATCCCCCCGTCTTTTTAGCAAGACTGTTTAGAATGTTCCTCATCGTATCAATGTAACGGGAATTTTTCAACACCGTTGACACCACCCGGCTGATCGCAAAAAACCCGGCGCTGAGCCGGGTTCTGAAAGGCATGCAGACGTTTGGATCAGACGCGTCGCTTGGAGTTGTTCATCACGACGAGGTCACGGTCCCGGTTGTAGAGGTCGTCATAGAAGTGCATGGCGTCGTTATCGACCCAGGCAGTCATGTAGACGAGATAGACGGGAATCTCGACTTGCAGATCGATGTGACGGTTCTTGCTGGAGTTACGAATCATCGCGTCAATCTCTTCCGGTGTGCCGCCAAGGAGCATGGAGGCGAGCTCCATCGGCTTCTCGATACGGATACAACCGTGACTGTATGCACGCAGGTCTTTCTTGAAAAGATGGCGGGTCTGGGTGTCATGGAGGTAGATGCCATGACGGTTCGGAAACATGAACTTGACGCTGCCGAGCACGCCATCAGCCCCGCGAGACTGCACGATTCGGTATGGCAGCGGATTGTTCCCGCCATATTGTGACCATTCGATGGTTGTCGGGTCGATCACGTTTCCTGATTTGTCAAAGACTGTGTAGCCACCATTGTCGAGATAGTCTGGATCCTTGCTGACCTCCTTGGAAATCTCTTTGGAGGCAATGCTGCTCGGCACGTTCCAGTTAGGGTTGAGCACGAGATATTGCATTCTGTCTGTAAAGCTGGGCGTCTGGTGGTCAACCCGCGTCTTGCCGACAATCGTGCGCATGGTCAGGGCACTGGAGCCGTTTTCCGTGTACCAGAGACGGAAAGCGGGCACGTTGACGACGATGTTGGTATTGCCGAGATTACGGGGTATCCAGCGGAAACGTTCCATGGATGCGAGGATCTGGCGTACACGGTTCTGTACCGGCACCGAGAGCGCCTCGCGCGTTTGCGGCCCGACCACGCCATCGTCATTGAGTCCATGCCGGGTCTGGAAATTTTGGAGCGCAGCCTGCAGGTCCTGGTCGAAATATTCGGGATCGGAGACATAGTAGCTGTCTGCGCCGTCGGTAACGGCCAGGCGAGCGCGCATGAGTGCCACGTGCGGATGTCTCATGCCGGGCTTGAGCGTCATTCCGCTGGAGGGAAATGCTGGCCAGCCGCCATTATTCGCCAGTTCCGCATGAGTACGCAGTTGCCGACGCAGGTTCTGGTAGACCACGTGGGGAGGAACAAGATTGCGGAGATACTCACCCACATTGCGCTCACCGAGAGCCTTGTTGAGCTGCGTGACAATGTCACCGCGAACCTCGAAATTGATCATCCAGTGGGGATCGACCGCCTTGGGGGTATATTGCCCGTCACGCACGTGCGAGGCGTATCGCAACACGTTATCCGTCAGCAGCAGCTCGAGCAGGGTGAAATCACCATTGACGTAGGCCTGCCTGATTTCATCGATGTGGTACTCATTCGGGTTGAGTCCCTCGAGAGCGGCCTGTTCGAGAATTTCAACGGCTTGCCATGCACTCTCGCGTGCACTGTTGTTGCTTGTCCATGCTCTCGAGAAGGAACGCTGGTTGTAGAAACTGCTGATGGTCGCTTTCCTGGAGGCCCCGTTGTAGATCTCCAGTGCCGATTCGAGAGACCGGCCTTGCATGGAACCGTTGAGCAGTGGTGCAACCGCCGGAAAGAGCGGTTGTTCCAGTGGCGGGAAAGTGTATTCCGGGAAGTTCCCCGGGGAGCGGTTGCTGTGGGTCGGGATATTCTCTTCGGGCGCCACCGTCTGGACTACAGGCTGCTCGACCCTGGCCGTTGTGATGGTCTCCCGGGTTGTCCTGGCAGGCGCCGAGCTCGAGCCGCCCATGATGATATCGCTGTAATCCTCTGCAGGCGCTTGTGCGGGCAGGAGCAACGAGGTAAGCAGCATACCCAGGCCAAAGGCCATCGGTCTTGCCGGTCGAGAAGCAGGTGAAAGGCGCGAAACCATCATAAAACCGCTATTTCAGAAACATCTATTACTAGTGGGTAATTATAAACACAACTTTCTATGAAAAACAGTGACATATTTGTAGTTTTACCCTCACTTCCTCAGGGAGTCTGCGCGGCGAACTGTCCCGACCTGTGTGCCAGGAAGATGATCAGGAAAGCAGCCAGCGAGATGAGCGTCGAGATGAGAAAGCTGGTGAATGCGCCGAAATATTCCCACAGATAGCCACTGCTGAGGCTGCCAAGGGTTCCACCAAGACCGAAGCTGACACTGCTGTAGAGCGCCTGGCCCCTGCCGAGCAACCTGCGGGGAAAGCGGTGATGGACAGAGTGGATGGCGGCGGCATGAAAAATGCCGAAAGTCGCTGCATGTAGCAGCTGGGCAAGGAGAAGTATCGGCAGATGTTCACTGAAACTCCCGATCAGTAACCATCGCATAGCTGCGAGCAGCAGACTGAACATCAGCAGTCTGATCGCACCGAAGCGCACCAGCGCTGCATGCATGAAAAAAATATAGACAACAACCTCGGCGACAACCCCGAGAGCCCAGAGCTCCCCGATCAGGCTCTTGCTGTATCCCCGGGACTCCAGATAGATTGAGTAAAAAGTGTAGTAGGTGCCATGACTCATCTGCATCAGCAGGCAGGCCGCGAAGAAGGCCAGAATGGCAGGCTGCCGCATAAAACTCCCTATGTGAATATGTGGTTCATCCGTTGCTCTGCCCTCCTCGTCTTCCGGGATCAGCAGGCTTGCCAGCCAGATACCAAGATAGAGGAGCGCGAGCACCGGCAGGATGCTTGAGGGGCCAAGGCTGTCAACGATGAATCCGAGCCCGGTGACCGCAACAACAAAGCCGACCGAACCCCAGACCCGGATACGGCTGTACTTGGGCGTCTCGTCTTTCAGGTAATGAAAGGTCACAACCTCGACCTGGGGCAACACGGCATTCCAGAAAAAACTGAACAGGGACATCGCCAGCGCCAGGCCGGCATAGTCACTCAGCCAGAAGACCAGCAGGAAGGTCAGGAATGCCAGCAGCGAGCCGGTACGCACGATTGCCATGCGCCTGCCGATGTGATCCCCGAGCCAGCCCCAGAGGTAGGGAGCGATGATCTTGGTCGCTGTCGGTATGGCCATGAGCTGGCCGATCTGGATGGAACTGAAGCCGAGCGAGCTCAGATAAAGTGTCCAGAACGGGATGAGCGCGCCGAGCGCGGCGAAATAGAAGAGATAGAAAGACGACAGCCGCCAGTAGGGCATGCGGCCGCCCTACTCTTTGACGGAAGCCGGAATGACGGGGGTCGCTGGTGAGACGTCGCTGTTCTGGCCGCGCTGGCGCAGCAGGTGATCGAGGAGCACGATGGCGAGCATTGCTTCGCAAATCGGCGTTGCACGAATCCCGACACAGGGGTCGTGCCGCCCTTTCGTTATCACGTCGACGGATTCACCGTCGACATTGACCGTATCACCGCCGAGACGAATGCTCGAAGTCGGCTTGAAGGCGACGCGCGCCACAACATCCTGACCGGAGGAGATACCGCCGAGAATTCCGCCCGCATTATTGGTGCGGAATCCTTCTGGCGTCATCTCATCGCGATGCTCGGTACCCTTCTGCGCCACGCAGGAAAAGCCGGCACCGATCTCGACACCCTTTGCAGCGTTGATGCTCATCAGTGCATGCGCGACATCTGCATCGAGACGATCGAAAATAGGCTCGCCGATCCCGGGTGGCACTCCCGTAGCAACCACCGTGATCTCCGCCCCGATGGAGTTGCCTTCCTTGCGCAGGTCATCCATGTACTGTTCGAGTTCGGGCACCTTGTCGGCATCCGGAAAGAAAAAGGGGTTCTGTTCCACCTGGCTCCAGTCGTGCGTCTCGGGACGGATCGGCCCGAGCGCCGAGAGATAGCCATGCACCTCGATCCCCATGCGATCCTTCAGATACTTCTTCGCAACAGCACCGGCTGCGACACGCATCGCTGTCTCCCGTGCCGAGGAACGACCGCCACCCCGGTAGTCCCGTACACCGTACTTCTGGATGTAGGTGTAATCCGCATGTCCCGGTCGGAAACGGTCGGCGATATCTGAATAGTCCTTCGAGCGCTGGTCCTGGTTGTAGATGATCAGCCCGATGGGCGTTCCGGTGGTCTTGCCCTCGAAAACACCGGAGAGTATCTGCACCTCGTCTGGCTCGCGGCGCTGTGTCGTATGGCGGGTTTTGCCCGGACGACGGCGTTCGAGATCCTGCTGGATATCGGCCTCGCAGAGTTCGATACCGGGAGGACAGCCATCGATGATGCAGCCGATCGCCACACCGTGACTTTCACCAAATGAAGTGACCGTAAAAAGTTTACCGATAGTGTTGCCGGACATAGTGTTTCCTGGTTAGTTCAGCCGCTGTTACATCCAGCGTGGAAGTTGCTACAATGCGCAGCCTGCCCTCGTAGCTCAGCAGGATAGAGCAATCGCCTCCTAAGCGATAGGTCACAGGTTCGACTCCTGTCGAGGGCACCATCTCCATTCCTGCGAATCCGTTTTCTCTGCATTCTTTATTTTCATTGATCGGAATCAAGTTGACTCCGCTGCGCAGATCGGCGCGCACCCCGATCCAAAAGCGGCGGGTAAGCCGCAGCACTCTTCTTTACGAAACACATCCCTGTGTTTCGCCCTTCGGGCCGACGGCTTTGCCGTCGTTCAAATTCGCTCCAGGCAAATTTAGTCTTTGCTTGCACAGAAGAAAGAAGGCAAAGAAAAAGGCACCCTGCTAACGCGGCCTGCGACTGCTCTGCGCGTCCTGTTCCTGACAGGCGCTCGTCAACTCGCTTCGCTCAATCACGTCTCGTTCTGCTCCTGTCAGTCACTGCGATGCTCGACGCGTTAGACGGGAAAGAATCCCTGTCTGTTCAACCTCACCTGTAGGAGCCGAGCCCTCTCGGCGAAGAATTCGCCCGCGGTGCGGGCTCCCACAGAGAGTATCGAAATTACACCCTTTGCGACTGGATGGTCACCGGGTACCGCAGGCAAAAGCGGATAAAGCAAACAAGGTGTATGAGCCAGCGAAGCCAGCGAGTTCTTTTTGCGCCGGCTTTACCGAGGAACGCAGGGAACCCGAAGGGTGACGTCCCGGCCGCTCCACGCCATCCATGGCGTCGCGGCATTTGTGCGCCCATGCACGGCAGAGCAAATGGTTTTGCTGACTTTTCTTTGGGCATGCAAAGATAAAGTCAGGTGCTGCGGCACACCCGCCGCTTTCAAATACATTCTGTCAATCCCAAGCGCGCATAAAATACATCATTTCAAAGCCAAACGTAAGAATCACAGAGCAAATCGGGAAGCGGTTTCTTCCACAGTTATCTGATGTTCAGGACCCCGGCGAATTCCAGACGCGTACAACCCTCACACGGTGGGGTGCGAAATGGTAAATGATGCGAAACGGTGGATGGATCTGTTCGCGCAAGAACGACTCCCCGAATTCGGGCACTACCCGGCCCGCTACAGGCTGTTCGGCCAGGGCCTTGATGCACTCCAGTAGGTCCGCTGCCACCCGAAAGCCGACCTCGGGCGTTCCTTGCTCCGCGTGCCGGACCTTCATCTCCTCGAGATCGCGAAGTGCAGATCTGGCAAGGCTGGTGATCACAGCTGTCATCAGGCTACTTGAGGCCGAGCC
>JASFPB010000063.1:0-9321 GCA_050116235.1 Chromatiales bacterium
GCAAGCAGGTCACCAGGCAGGAATAACCCCTGGAGTGAGAAGTATGCGCCCGTATCCCCGCGCCCACACCGAACTTGGCGGTGAATCCGTCCCGGTATCGACCGGCCCCGGCAAGCGTTTTATCGCTGTCGTGACACTCTTTCTCGTGACGGTGACAACCCTGTTGGGTTACGCATTCTGGTACTGGAACCAGTCCCGTGAGGATCTGGTCGTACTCAATCTGCGTATCGAGGAAACCCGTCGGCAGCAGCTGCTTCTGCAACAGCAACTCAAAGCCAGCAGCGAGCAGATTGCTGAACAGAATGCATTGATCGCCGAGCAGAAGGACGTTCTCAACGGGCAACAGCTGGCGGTGGATCGCCAGGCCGAGCAGGTGACCGCCGTCGTTTCCGAGATTCAGCATGTGCGTGAAGAGCACAGGGCCCTCGACCAGGAAGTGATCAGCACGAGAGAACAACTGGCTGCCGTACCCTCGGAGATCGTCCGCTCGAGAATCGAATACCTGCTGGACATCGCCGAAACGGAGCTGCGCTTTCGCGATGACATCGAGGATGCGCTTTCCCTGATGGAGAAAGCTCTTGGAGTGCTTCAGAAGGAGCAGCTCTATCCTGACGTCCAGGCCGTCATCAGCAAGGAGATCGCTACAATCAGGGCCTACGAACGACCTGACGAGGTCGTGATTCGCTCAGAATTACTGGCTATGGCGGACCGCGTAGCAGAGCTGGACATCAAGTCGGATATCGGGATGGAGGCGGATATCGCCAGCGATGCAGCCTCTCAAGAGTGGCTGAGTCTCGTGCGTGACAGCCTGCGCGAAGTCGTAACAGAGAAGGAACCCGGCCTGACCGCTCCAGATAATCCCTATCGCGAGGATATCCTTCGCCATGAGCTTCGCCTGGCGTTCGATGATGCGCGTTTTGCCGTGCTGGCAAAAGACCCGGAGCGCTTCAGAGCCACCCTCTCACTGTCCGCGAAACTTGCCGAACGCTACTTCGAGGTCGACGAGGCGTTCATCGAGAGCATCCACTCGCTCGTGCAAACGGAGTTCGAACCGGACCTGCCGGAAATCGGGGAAGCACTGAAGCTTTTCAATGAGAAGTCTCGTTCCTGATCTGATTTGAGACACCCACTTTTCGCTTACCCTGATTGAGCTCTGGAACCAGATTCGGGACACCCACCTTTTGACTCCATGGCCCGCTTGATTACAAGCTTGCTTGACAATGCAGAATAAACGGCCAAAATAGAGAACATGGATAGATCAGTTGCTGTCAAGGATGTGTAGTAATGGCCCGACCAAGAAAATACGATATTTGCCTGGAAGTAACCCCTTACTACCACTGTGTGTCGCGCTGTGTACGTCGGGCTTTTTTATGCGGACATGACCATTACACCGGGGAATCCTACGAACATCGGCGCCAGTGGGTCGAAGACCGTCTGCTCTCACTGACACGCTCCTTCACGATCGACATCTGTGCCTATGCTGTGATGAGCAATCACTGCCATGTGGTGCTGCATGTCGATGTTGAGAAAGCTGATGCATTAACCACGGTCGAAATTATCGAGCGATGGCACGGCCTTTTCGCAGGCACTCTCCTCTCGCAGAGGTTTCTCTCGGGCCATTTTATGTGTGATGCGGATATTCGCGCTGTCGAGAAACAGGCCGAGACATGGCGCAAGAACCTGATGTCAGTGAGCTGGTTTATGCGCTGCCTGAATGAGCATATCGCTCGCCGGGCTAATGAAGAGGATGACTGTACAGGACGTTTCTGGGAAGGCAGGTTCAAATGCCAGGCACTGCTGGATGAAGCCGCACTCCTTGCCTGTATGGCCTATGTGGACCTCAATCCGGTTCGTGCAGGAATAGCGAACTCCCCTGAAGAATCTAAATTCACATCCATTCACCGGCGACTGGCCATATTTCGCAGTGACAATGAGAAGCCAGAATCTGAGAATTTAATGCCCTTTCGCAGCAAATCGCAGCCTAAGATCGCCAAATGCCTCCATTTCAATCTACAGGATTATCTCGAGCTGCTGGACTGGACTGGACGGGCAATCCGCGATGACACGCAGGGCGCTATGGAAATTGAGCCGCCGCCAATCGCCGGGCGACAACACATCGAAAGGGATGCGTGGCTTTCGATGACCAAAGGTTTCGAAACCCTTTTCCATGCACTGGCTGGTTCCGAAGAAGCGGTTCTAAGCGCCTGTGCACACACAGGAAGAAACTGGTCACGCGGAATCAACGCCTGCCGGCGCTGCTTTCCAACCTGACTGATAGCAGACGAATAACCTCCGTCGCCTCTTGATTCACGGACACCCCACTGGATAGACCGGGAATTTCTTATGCAATTTCGCTGTTGCACTCACCCGATTTCCGTTTGATTCCTCTCCCTGGATCGTCTTCCTGGAGTTCATGAGGCTGACTAACCATTAAATCTTGAACTGAACGGCCTCGGTTGAACGCATGAAAAGATGGGTGTCACGAAATGCCGTTCTGAAAAGTGGGTGTCTTGAATCGGGAACTCGCGATTGGTGGGTGTCTTGTAACGAGGAAGGGTTACTCGACGGTTACTGATTTGGCGAGGTTGCGTGGCTGGTCGACATCGGTGCCCTTGAGGACTGCGACATGATAGGAGAGAAGTTGCAGCGGAACGGTGAAGAGCACGGGGGCCGTGAACGGGTTGGCATGCGGCACTTGCAGGACATGCACCGTGTCGGATTCCTCGATGGCGACCGAGGGCTCGGCGAAGATGAAGAGTTCACCACCGCGGGCTCTGACTTCCTCGAGGTTGGATTTGAGCTTTTCGAAGAGGGTGTTGTCCGGTGCGACAGCAATGACAGGCATTTTCTCGTCAATGAGCGCCAGTGGACCATGCTTGAGCTCACCGGCCGGGTAGGCCTCGGCATGGATATAGGAGATCTCCTTGAGTTTGAGCGCTCCCTCCATCGCGATTGGATACTGGTCCCCGCGGCCCAGAAAGAGCGCATGTTCACGCTCCTGGAAGTGTTCGGCAAGCTCCTTGATTTCTGCGTCCATAGCGAGCAGCCCCTCGATGCCTGCCGGGAGCGTGCGCAGAGCCTCGACGATGGCATTTTCCTGCTCTTCAGAAAGTCCTTTTAGTTTCGCGATATTGGCAACCAGCAACAGAAGCGCAACAAGCTGGGTCGTAAAGGCCTTGGTCGAGGCAACGCCGATCTCCGGCCCGGCATGCGTCATGAAGGAGAGTTCCGACTCGCGCACCAGCGAGCTTTCAGGCACGTTACAGATGCAGAGTGTTGAGAGGTATCCCGCCGCATTGGCCTTGCGCAACGCCGCCAGGGTATCGGCCGTTTCACCTGACTGAGAGATGGTGACGAAGAGGGTATTGTCCTCGACGACCGAGTCGCGGTAGCGGAACTCGCTCGCCACCTCGACCTGGCAGGGGATTTTCGCGTAACGCTCCATCCAGTATTTCCCGACAAGACCCGCATGGAAACTGGTACCACAGGCGATGATCCTGACGCGCTCGATCTTCGGAAACAGTTGAGCCGCTGCTTGTCCGAAGGACTCCGGCACCAGGTGACTGGCTGTGATCCTGCCCTCGAGGGTCTCGATAATTGCAGACGGTTGTTCGTGGATCTCCTTCTGCATGAAGTGACGGAAATTACCCAGTTGTGTGCGCTCGCCGGAGACCGCGGAATCCTTGATCTCACGCTCGACCGGTCTGCCCTGGCGGTCAAAGATTTCGAGGCTGTCGGTACGGAGGCGTGCGACATCGCCCTCCTCGAGAAAAATAAAGCGGCTTGTGACAGGCAGCAGTGCAAAAACATCCGAGGCGATAAAATATTCACCGATGCCGACACCGATAACGAGCGGGCTGCCGTAGCGCGCCGCGACCAGGGTATCCGGCGACTCCCTGTCGATGACCCCGAGTGCATAGGCCCCCTCAAGCGTCGTGATAGTTTCCTGCACAGCAGCCAGCAAGTCCTGTCCGGCAGCGAGCCGGTCGTAAATCGCGTGTACGATCACTTCGGTATCAGTATCCGAGGTGAAGAGATGCTCCTGCACTTTCTGCAATTCGCGCAGGGTTTCATGATTCTCGATGATGCCATTGTGTACAAGCGCGACACGCCCCCTGCAGATATGCGGATGCGCGTTGCAGGTCGACGGCTTGCCATGCGTCGCCCAGCGCGTGTGGCCGATCCCGATCGTGCCCTCGAGCCCGGATGCACTAATCAGATTCTCTAACCGCGTGACCTTGCCCTCGGTACGCTCGCGCGCAAGCTCACCGTTGCTGGCAACCACGGCAATGCCCGCCGAGTCGTAACCACGGTATTCCAGCCGCTTGAGCCCCTCGAGGAGCAGCGGTGCGACATTACGCTGAGCGATCCCGCCGACAATCCCGCACATCAGTGTTTCTCCTTCTTTACCGGCCTGGTCCAGCCTGCGACAGTGGTCTGGCGCGTCGTGCGGCAGAGGGTCAATTGGCCAGCCGGAGCGGTTTTGGTGATCGTGGATCCGGCCCCGATGGTAGCATTCTCCTCGATGGTGACCGGCGCCACAATCTGGGTGTTGGAGCCGATGAAAGCCTTGTCGCCAATGACCGTGCGATGCTTGTTGGCGCCGTCGTAGTTGCAGGTTATGGTGCCCGCACCGACATTCACATCCCGTCCCATGGTCGTGTCGCCAATATAACTCAGGTGATTGATCTTTGAGCCCTCTGCAACCTGCGCATTCTTGAGCTCGACGAAGTTGCCGACTCTGCAATTTTCAGACAGCTCGGTACCAGGACGAATGCGCGAGAAGGGGCCGAGCTGGGATCCGGAACCGATATTGGCCTGCTCAATGACGCAGTTTTCGAGCACCCGGCAGCCATTGCCTATCTCGACGTCACGCAAAACCGTGTTGGCACCGATATGCACGTCATCACCAAGGACTACTCTGCCTTCGAGAATCACATTTGGTTCGATCACCACATCCTCCCCGACGCTCACAGTGCCGCGGATATCGATACGCGCCGGGTCGGTCAGGGTCGCACCCGCACGCATGAGGACTTCGGCCTGGCGTTGCTGAGAGACTCGTTCCAGACGGGCCAGCTGCACGCGATCGTTGACGCCCTCCACCTCCGCGATATCGTCGGGATGGGCCGAGGCGATCACATGCCCTTCGGCAACGGCCATCGGAATGATATCCGGCAGATAGTATTCGTTCTGGGCGTTGTCGTTGCCGACTTTGGCAAGCCACTCCTCGAGTTCCTCGCGCCCGATGAGCATGATGCCGGCATTGATCTCGCGGATATGCAGCTCCTCGGAAGAGGCGTCTTTCTGCTCGACGACACGGATAATGCGCTCATATTCATCGCGCAAGACACGACCATAGCCGCTCGCGTCCTCGAGCTCGACGGTCAGCATACCCATTCGGGTCTCTGCGGCCGCATCGATGAGACGCTCCAGGGTCTTAGCCCTGATGAGGGGCACATCGCCATAGAGCACCAATACCTCGTCTACATCCTTAAGCGCCGGCATGGCCTGTTGAACAGCATGCCCCGTGCCATGCTGTTCTTCCTGAAGAGCCCAGTCGACATCGTATGTCTGCATACGCTCACGCACCTCTTCACCACCATGGCCGTAAACGACGACAACAGTTTCCGGCTCCAGACGCTGCGCAGTCTCGATGACATGCGCGAGCATCGGCTTTCCGGCGAGCGAATGCAGCACTTTTGGTAGCCGGGATTTCATGCGGGTGCCCTGCCCCGCGGCCAGAATGACGACGCCGAGTTTCATTTGGTGGGTGTCCCGGATTGATCTGATTTAAATGGGTACATAATCAGGTGGATAGAAGGTTTGTATTTACTCACACACATAGTCTGCGATCAGATTCCATGGCTACCCGGGATTGTGCCCGATTTCGATCGAAGGCTGCCCTGAATCAGCAAGATCGCAAGTTAATAGGTGGGTGTCCCGTATTCATGAAAGTTGTTTGTTGAATTCTATCCTGTTTTGCACTTTGACAGAATGCGAAGTTACCATGGCCTGGTGGCTGTCCAATCTCGGCGGACATAAGGTGGGTGTCCCGAATTCATAGTGAGATTCACGCAGATTAGAAGGATCAAAAGGTGGGTGTCCCATAATGGGATAAATCATTAGCGTGTCGGCGGGATCAGGATCTTTAAGAAAAAACCGGGTTCATGCCCGGTTTTTTCTCGATCATGTCGCGATTTGTCGTGAACTCGATGACTAGCCGCGCCTGTTGCGCATCTTGCGCAGGTTCTCGATGGCGCGCAGCTGTGCCGCAGCCTCGGCCAGTTCGGCCTGTGCCTGTGCGTATTCGAAGTCGGCGCTCTTGTCCTTCATTGCCTCCTCGGCGCGCTTCTTGGCTTCGAGCGCTGCGGCCTCGTCGAGGTCCGTTGCACGGACAGCCGTGTCGGCCAGGATGGTGATGAGATGCGGCTGAATCTCGAGCATACCGCCGGAGATGAAGTAGTGGGCCTGCTCGCCGCCGGCCTTCTCCTCGATGCGGACTTCGCCGGGCTTCAGGCGCGTCACGAGCGGGGTATGGCGGGGCGCGATACCAAGTTCACCCATGACGCCGGGTGCGTAGACCATCTCGGCGAGGCCCGAGTGGATCTGGCCTTCCGCGCTGACGATGTCGACATGAATTGTCATTGCCATTGCCTTGTACCCCTTGTGTCAGTCTCAGCCTTTCATCTTGCCGGCTTTCTCGGCTGCTTCGTCGATGGTGCCACACATGTAGAAGGCCTGCTCGGGCAGGTGGTCGTACTCACCCTCCACGATCGCCTTGAAGTTGGCGATGGTGTCCTTCAGGCCGACGTAACGGCCTGGCGCGCCTGTAAAGACTTCGGCAACGAAGAAGGGCTGTGAGAGGAAACGCTGCAGTTTCCGTGCGCGGGCAACTGTCAGCTTGTCGTCCTCGGAGAGTTCGTCCATGCCCAGGATCGCGATGATGTCCTTGAGCTCCTTGTAGCGCTGCAGCGTGCCCTGAACGGCCCGCGCAACACCGTAATGTTCCTCGCCGACAACGTTCGGATCGAGGATACGCGACGTGGAGTCGAGCGGATCGACCGCAGGATAGATACCCAGCTCGGCGATCTGGCGAGAGAGGACGAGCGTTGCGTCGAGGTGCGCGAAGGTGGTTGCCGGAGACGGGTCGGTGAGGTCGTCCGCGGGAACATAAACGGCCTGGAACGAGGTGATCGAGCCGGTCTTGGTCGAGGTGATGCGCTCCTGCAGGACACCCATCTCCTCGGCGAGAGTCGGCTGGTAACCCACCGCGGAAGGCATCCGGCCGAGCAGGGCCGAGACCTCGGTACCCGCGAGGGTGTAGCGGTAGATGTTATCGACGAACATCAGAACGTCGCGCCCTTCGTCACGGAAATACTCCGCCATGGTCAGGCCGGTCAGGGCGACACGCAGGCGGTTACCGGGCGGCTCGTTCATCTGGCCATAGACCAGTGCGACCTTGTCGAGGACCCCGCCCTCTTCCATCTCGTAGTAGAAGTCGTTGCCTTCACGGGTGCGCTCACCGACACCTGCGAAGACCGAGAAGCCGGAGTGCTCGACCGCGATGTTGCGGATGAGCTCCATGAGGGTAACGGTCTTGCCGACACCCGCACCACCGAACAGCCCGATCTTGCCGCCCTTGGCAATCGGCATGACAAGGTCGATAACCTTGATGCCTGTCTCCAGAATCTCGGTTGAGGCTGCCTGCTCGTCGAATGACGGCGGCGAACGGTGGATCGGCATGCGGTCCTCGGTCGCAATCGGACCGGCCTCGTCGACCGGGTTACCGAGGACATCCATGACACGGCCCAGTGTTGCCTGACCGACAGGAACCGAGATGGCGGCGCCGGTGTTCATGACGTCGACACCGCGGCGCAGGCCATCGGTCGAACCCATGGCGATAGTGCGCACGACACCGTCACCCAGCTGCTGCTGCACCTCGAGCGTGAGACCGACAGATTCAATCGTCAGCGCATCATAAACCTTTGGCATCGCTTCGCGCGGAAACTCAACGTCCACGACAGCGCCGATGATTTCTACCACTTTACCCGAACTCATTTCTGGTTCCTCGTATTCAATTCAATTCTTTACAGTTAAACCGCCGCGGCACCACTGACGATTTCCGAGATCTCTTGCGTGATCGCCGCCTGGCGCGCCTTGTTATAGATCAGCTCGAGCTCGTCGATGAGATTGCCGGCGTTGTCGGTCGCAGCCTTCATGGCAACCATGCGTGCGGACTGCTCGCATGCCGCATTCTCGACGACCGACTGGTAGACCAGGGATTCGACATAGCGGGTCAGCAAGCCGTCGAGTACTTCCACGGCGTCGGGCTCGTAGATGTAGTCCCAGTGGTGGCGCAGCTCCTCTTCGTCGGAGGGCGCGATCGGGACGAGCTGCTCGATCGTGGGTTCCTGCGTCATGGTATTGACGAAGGAGTTGAATGCCACGTTGATCTGGTCGAGCTTCCCGGCATCGAAGGCGTCGAGCATCACCTTGACCGTGCCAATCAGGTCCTCGAGCTTCGGCGAATCGCCGAGGTGGCTCGCCTGGCCGAGGATCTCGCCGCCAAAGCGCGAGAAAAATCCCTGTGCCTTGGTGCCAATGGTGCAGAAGGTGACTTCAATGCCGTTTTTCTGGTGCTCGAGGATCTCCTTGAGCAGGCGGCGGAAGAGGTTGCTGTTGAGACCGCCGCAGAGGCCGCGGTCGGACGAGACGATGATATAACCGACACGCCGGATCTCGCGATCCTGGGTGTAGGGATGCTTGTACTCCGGGTGTGCCTGGGAGAGATGCGAGATGACCTGGCGCATCTTCTCGGCGTAGGGACGCGAACTCGCCATGCGGTCCTGCGCCTTGCGCATCTTGGATGCGGCGACCATCTCCATGGCACTCGTGATCTTCTGGGTACTCTTGACCGAGTTGATCTGCGTGCGTATCTCTTTACCGACAGCCATTAGCTAATCTCCGAAAGCCCTTACCAGGTGTGATTTTCCTTGAAGGATTTCATCGCCTCGTGCAGCGCCTGTTCTATCTCGTCGTTGTAGTCCGCCTCGGCATTGATCTTGTCCATGAGCTCTTTCTGGGAGGAGTTCATGTAGCCGAGCATCGCCTTCTCGAAATCGACGACCTTGTTGACATCGACATCATCGAGATAGCCTTCGTTGGCCGCGAAGAGGGAAGCTGCCATTTCCGCGACCGAGAGCGGAATGTACTGATCCTGCTTCATGAGCTCGGTGACGCGGGCGCCACGGTCGAGCTGGGCACGCGTCGCCTCGTCGAGGTCGGAAGCGAACTGCGAAAAGGCGGCGAGTTCGCGGTACT
>JASFPB010000064.1:0-9301 GCA_050116235.1 Chromatiales bacterium
CATGAGGCCGTCGAGGACCTGCTCAAGATCCCCCCTCGTGATCTGCCTGAAACGGTCGGGATCCAGCGAGTCGAGGCTGACATTGATCCGTGAAATACCTGCCTGCTTCAGCGCCCCGGCATGCTGACGGAGCAATGCGGCGTTCGTACTCAGCGAGAGATCCTCGATGCCATCAATAGCCGAGAGGTTCGCCGCAAGTTCAGGCAGGTTTCTGCGTACCAGCGGCTCGCCGCCCGTCAGCCGCAGGCGTCGCACACCGAGGGATGCAAAGGCAGCGATGAATCGCTCGATCTCCTCGAACGTGAGCCAGTTTTTCGGTTCCTCGAAGTCGGTAAAGCCCTGCGGAATGCAGTAGAAACAGCGCATGTTGCACTTGTCCGTGACCGACAGCCGTACATATTCGACCCGGCGGCCAAAGGGGTCGATCAACGCAGAGGCATGGCTGGAGGAGGTCATGCAAGTATTCTAGCCTGCCGGAAGAGGCAAAAACCATTGAAACCTATGCAGAAATCGGAATCCTGCACACTTCCTGTCGCCCTCTTGCCGATGGCCTCAGCCGCTTCTCTCGCAGAGACAGTGAATGTCACTCTGCTCGAGGAGCTGACGCACAAGTTTTTTCACCGCGTCGGAATCGCCGTGGAAGCTGCGCAACCGTTCGTCACCACGCTGCAGCCACTCCTCGGCAACCCGATCTGCATCGGGAAGCCTCTCCGGGTGCCCCCTGTCGGTAATCTCGCGACAGACCGGACACTCAGCAAGCACACCGGCCTCGATACCGACAAGCGCGGCTGCGCGCCGTTGTTTTCCTGCTGAGAAAAAGCGCTCGAGGATCACTGGCGTAAAAGCTGTTGCCACTGGTCCCGGTCATCGAGTGTCGCCCTGACCTCCAGTCGCTGTTCACCGCGCCAGCCACGGATGATGACCTCGCTTCCCGGTCGCTTGGTACCGATCGCATTGACAATATCAAAAGCCGAGGTGACCTTGTGGTCGTCGATCATGGTGATGACATCCCCGGGGCGCAACCCCGCCCTGTCAGCCGCAGCGCCCCGGAAAACATTGGAAACCAGCACACCCTGCACATCCTTGAGGCCGAAGGACTCGGCCAGTGCAGCAGTCACATCCTGCCCACCGAGGCCGAGCCAGCCGCGTGATACCTTGCCGGTCTCGACAAGCTGTTTCATGATGCCGCGCACCATGTCGACCGGGATTGCAAAGCCGATACCCTGGGATCCGCCAGTCTTCGAGAAGATCGCGGTATTGATACCGACGAGCCGCCCGTGCGCATCGATCAGGGCGCCGCCGGAGTTGCCTGGATTGATTGCGGCATCGGTCTGGATGAAGTTCTCGAAGTTGGTAATGCCGAGCTGGTTGCGCCCGGTTGCAGAAACAATCCCCATGGTCACAGTCTGGCCGACTCCGAAGGGATTGCCGATGGCGAGCACCACGTCGCCGACCCGCAGGTTCGAGGAATCACCGACCGTGATGGCCGGCAGCTTGTTGCTATCGACCTTGAGCACGGCGATATCGGAGTCCGGGTCAGTGCCCACGACCCGTGCCTCGAGTCTCTTGCCATCATTGAGAACGACATTGATCTGATCAGCGTCGGCGATGACGTGGTTGTTGGTGACGATGTAGCCCTTGCTGTCGACAATGACGCCTGATCCGAGGCTGTTTTCCATCAGCTCGCGGGTCTGCCCGCGGAGAGCATCACCGAAGAGATGGCGAAAAAAGGGATCATTGAAAATCGGGCTGACACTCTGCCGATAGACCTTGGTGGTAAAGATGTTTACGACAGCAGGAGCCGCCATGTTGACGGCACCTGCATAGGAGGCAGGGCCGCTCACTGGCGCCTTCGCCCCGACATCGGTGACGAGATTCAGCACCGGGTCCGGCTCGCGGTAGAAGGTCAGCACCAGTGCTGCCGCAACGAAACCCGCGAGTAACGACATCAGAAAAAAGCGGAAGATGGAAGCGATTCGCATATACTGCTACTCGAAATCAATAACCCGACTGATCCTATGATATAGGGTCACATCAGCATGATCCAAGCAATCGAGCTCGAAGCCTGGTGTAACGCCCGGCTTGCTCCCGAGAACTTCAGTGATTACTGCCCGAATGGCCTGCAGGTCGAAGGCAGACGTCCGGTCAGACGGATCGCGACAGGTGTGACTGCATCCCGGGCACTTGTCGAGGCTGCAGTTGCCTGGGAAGCCGATGCCATCCTCGTTCATCACGGCTATTTCTGGCGCGGTGAACCAGAACCGCTCAGGGGCATGAAGGGTGAGCGCGTACGCACCCTGATGCAAAACGACGTCTCGCTGCTGGCTTATCACCTGCCGCTCGACGCACACCCGGAGTATGGCAACAACGCCACTCTCGGTCGCTTGTTCGGTCTCCGCGATGCAGAGGCGACGGACGCCGGTAGAGGACTGCTCTGGCGAGGACGTCTCGAGAGGCCAATGGCCCCGCAGGATTTTGCCCGGCATATCGGAGAAGTGCTGCGACGCTCCCCGCTGCTGGTTGCCTGCGAGCGGCCAGCAATCGAGACTGTCGGCTGGTGCACAGGGGGTGCGCAAAAATTCATTGACGATGCGGCTGATCTCGGACTCGATGCCTACATCAGCGGCGAGGTCTCGGAATCGACCTACCATACGGCCATTGAGCGCAACATTCATTATTTCGCCGCCGGCCACCATGCCACGGAGCGTTACGGCATCCAGGCGCTCGGTGAGGCAGCTGCCACTGCACTCGACCTCGAACACCGCTACTTCGAACTCGACAACCCCGTCTGAGACTCTGGCGAGTACGACTGGCTGCTGCAACTCTCCGAGAGTGCCTGTAAAAAGAGTTTCAGCGCTGCCGGCATGAAGCTCCGTGTCGGATAGAGCGCGTACATCTCGAGAGGAGTTCTGTCGACACTCCCGTCGAGAATGCTGACCAGCCTGCCGTCGCGCAAGTAGCTGTCAGCGATAAATGCGGGCAGGTAAACGATCCCCATGCCGTGTACTGCTGCATCACAGAGAACGTCACCGTTGTTGGCGCCAAAAACACCCGAGGTTCTGACGCTAAGAGGCTCCCCTTCTGACTCGAATAACCATTCATGCGGTGAATCGAGATTGGTGTAGTAGAGACATTCGTGACCGGCGAGTTCCTGCGGCGTTTGCGGCTTACCATGGTGAGCAAGATACCCGGGAGAGGCACAGACAAGCTGGCGGAAACTGCCGAGGCGGCGCGCAACCAGTGTCGAATCCTGCAACTTGCCAATCCGGATGGCGGCATCAAACCCGCTGCTGACGATGTCACGCAGGCTGTCGTCGAGGATCAGTTCGATCCGGATTGCGGGATACCTGGCATGGAGACCCGCGATCACCTCACCAAGGTAGCGCATGCCGAAGGAGAGCGGCGCCGTAATACGCAAGAAGCCCGCTGGTTCGCTCGCAAGGCCCGCGATACGCTCCTCCGTCTGCTCAAGTTCCAGCAGCAGGCGACGCATGTCTTCGTAGTACTGCTGCCCCGCATCCGTCAGACTCAGCCTGCGCGTCGTCCTGTTCAGCAGCCGCACACCCAGACGTGACTCCAGCGCCTTGACGCGGCGGCTGACAGCTGCCGTCGTGAGTTCGAGTTGTCGCGCAGCCTCGGTGAAACTGCCATATCGCACGACAGCAACAAAAACCTGTCGCTCATCGAGCGTTGATTGTTGATTTTTCATCAACAATCATTTTACTTTAAAAGACTTTATTGTGCCTGACTTCATTTCTAGACTGTTCGTCAATATCCAACACCACGGAGACAGAACAATGACAACCATCAGACGTGCCGCAGAGCGCGGCCATTTCGAAAACAGCTGGCTCAACGCCAATCACAGCTTCTCGTTTGGCGAGTACTATGATCCGCAGAACATGGGCTATTCCAACCTGCGCGTTCTCAACGATGACACCATCGCACCGAATGGCGGTTTTCCGACACACCCCCATGACAACATGGAGATCGTGACCTACGTGCTTTCCGGTGCGCTCGAACACAAGGACAGCATGGGCAATGGATCAATCATCCAGCCGGGTGACGTGCAGCGCATGAGCGCTGGCACGGGCATCCGGCATAGCGAATTCAATCCTTCGCCGGATGAACCCGTCAAACTCTTGCAGATCTGGCTGCGGCCGAACACGCTCGGTGTCGAGCCTGAATACTCCCAGAAACACTTCCCCGCCGAGGAGAAGCGCGGACGCCTGCTGTTGATTGTCTCGCCGGATGGCAGGGACGGATCGATCGCCACCTACCAGGACAGCCTTGTCTACGCATCCATCCTCAAGGATGGCGAAGAAGTCAGCCACGATCCCGAAGACGACCGCCAGCTCTACCTGCATGTCGCCACGGGCAGCATTGTCGTCAACGGCGAGCACCTGCAGCGCGGTGACAGCATCGTGACCACCGGGCGCATCGAGGTCACGACGGATTCAGAAGGCGAATTCCTGCTGTTCGACATGCCTCACACTGCCGGAGCCAACTAATGAAAAACCGACTTGACGACCATGCGCTTGACCAACTCTTTCGTTCAGCGCGCACCTACCCGACCTGGGATACGCGCGAGGTCCCCGAGACAATGCTGAGAGAGCTCTATGAGCTGGCGATCACGGGGCCCACGAGCATGAACTGCCTGCCGGCCCGTTTCGTATTTGTTCACACACCGGAAGGTAAGGCAAAGCTTATGCCTGCGATCGCCGGGGGCAACCTCTCAAAGGTCGAAGAGGCGCCGGTGACAGTCATCCTGGCTCACGACACCCGCTTCCACGAGCATATGCCCGAACTCTGGCCCCATATGCCCGATGCCGGGAGAATGTTCGAGGAAAACAGTGAACTGGCCGAGACGACGGCATTCCGTAACGGCACACTGCAAGGCGCCTACCTCATCCTCGCCGCGCGTGCACTGGGACTCGATGTAGGCCCGATGTCCGGCTTCGACAACGCCAGGCTCGACAGCATCTTCTTCCCGGATGGCCGTTTCAAGTCGAACTTTCTGATGAATATCGGTTTTGGTGACGATCGCGGCCTCTATCCGCGAGGACCGCGTCTCGCTTTCGAGCAGGCGGTGACGCTCACCTGAAAATGAGAAGTGATGTCGGAGACTGCTTTTCTCGAAAAACAGTCTCCGATATCTAAAGAGACGACAGCACGAAAAAAGGCCCGCGAATGCGGGCCTTTACTCTTCTGCGAAAGCAGCAGGATCAGCCGAAAATATCGCTGGTGATATTGTTGAACCAGCTGTAGGCATACTGCACTTCGCGGGCACGATCCGATGCCGAGCTGTCCATCGGCGTGAGACCACCAGAACCCGCGACCTTTGCTACCTTGCCGTCGACGAGGTTGTAGACCATGGCAACAGAGATCGCGTCATCGGGTCCAACGATGGAGTAGCAGGTGTTGACCCAGCTTGGATCACCCGGATCCTTGCCGTTCAGCAACGCCACGACAGCCGCCGCTGTCACCTTGGCCTCGGAGTTGGCTGCGTAGCCGGACTTCGGCAGAGGCTTCTGGATAGCCGCATCACCGATGACATGGATCCCCTTGTGGATAGTCGACTCGAAAGTCTTGCCATCGATCGGGCACCAGCCTGAATCATCGGCCAGGCCGGCTGTCTTGGCGATCGTGCCTGCATGCTGCGCAGGGATGATGTTGACGACATCGCCCTTGATGGTGTCACCGTTGCCGGTCGTGACGGTCATGGCTGCACCATCGACGCTCTTGACGCCACCGGTTGCCTCGACGGACTGCCATTCGATCATGCCTGCATAGTGCTTTTCGAAGGCCTGCATGAAGAGCTTCTGCTTGGAGAACTTCGCCTTCGCGTCGAGAATCAGGATCTTCGACTTCGGCTTGTTCGCCTTGAGGTACATGCCGATCTGGCAGGCACGCTCGTAAGGCCCGGGTGGGCAACGGAACGGGTTGGGCGGCGGTGCCATGACCACAGTACCACCGTCAGGCATGGCTTCCAGCTGTTTGCGCAGCAACGCAGTCTGGGCACCTGCCTTCCAGGCATGTGGCATGATCTCGGCGGCTTCCTCGCTGTAACCCTCGATGGTGTCGTAGCGCAGGGAAATGCCTGGTGCGACGATGCAGCGGTCATAGTCGAAAGTGTCCCCACCGGCAGTGGTGACTTTCTTCGCGGCGGGATCGATACCCGTCACCATGTCATGGACGACATTGACGCCATGTCCCTTGAGACCGTCGTAGCCAAACTTGATGCTCTCCAGCTTGCGGCCACCACCAAGCACCTCGTTGCTGAGATAGCAGGTGTAGTAGTCCTTGTTTGGTTCAATGACAGTGACATCCACGGAGGAATCACCGCGCTTGATGTACTTGGCAGCGGTAGCGCCTGCGGTACCACCACCGACAATAACGACCTTCTTGGAGCCGGCTGCAGCCGTGAATGCAGGCAGACCGACAGCCGTTGCGGCCGCGGTAGTACCGACGATTTTGACGAAATCGCGACGTGAAAATTTACTCATTGTTTTATCCCCTCTTACTTCTGTGGCTGGCCTGCGAAGAATTGATTGACGGCTTCGATCTGCTCGTCGCTGAGCTTCTCAACAGCCTTTCTCATCTTCTTCGGCATTTCGCGATGACCTGCCTTGAAGTCCTCGAGCGAGTAGTTGAGCCAGGGGAGCCACTGGCTGTAAAGGATGCCGGCCTCATCGTCGGCCAGTGAACCTTTTTCATCGTGGCATTTGACGCAGGCGTCTTCGTAGACCTCGGCACCCATGGCAACCTTGTCAGCATCGACCTGCTGGCTGGTCTCGTGAACCGGCCAGGATGCGATGACCTCGGCCATGGCCTCCAGTTCCTCGTCCGAATAACCTTTGGCGATACGGCCCATGATGGTGCTGTGACGATCGCCGCTCTGGTATGCCTTCATGGCGTCGACGATATAGATGGCCGCGTTACCGGCGATGCTTGGCGTGGCAGGGCCGGTGCTGGCGCCGTCAGTGCCGTGACAGCCTGCGCAGGTGTCTGCGAGCATCTGGCCCGTCGGAGCAGCGGAGAGTGCAGTTGCGCCCAGCATCAGGCCTGAGCCCAACAGCAGAGCAACCGATTTTCTTCTGAACATGAATTGTCTCCTCTCGATTTTTGTTGTTGGCTTTACAGCCAATTTCTACCTCGTTTGAAGACGGAATAACTGTTGTTTTCCATCCCCCGGTACCGGTGCAGCTGCAGAAGATTATCTGCAGCCCGAATGCTTCCAGCGATAAGCTGAAAGTATTAATTATTGTGAGGTTGATCACTATAGAAGCTTGGGATTGCTGAGTCAAAATACTTTGGAATATCAGTAGTCTCTGATGTACTTCTGATATTCATAACTCCTGTTCATGAACAACATTTTGCATCTCGTGAAACATGGCCGACCAGCTATCGGCCAAAACAGTTCAGGGTCAGAGTAAAAATTCAGGGCCCGGCAGATCAGGTCTCAAGAAATCCGGGGTAGTGATAATCGCTTGCTGATCGGGTTTTCACTTTGACGCGATGTATCCGGCAGGTTCGTATCCAGACCGGTGCTTGCCGATACAGCCACGCTCGATGAGGCATTCGTCGCTACCAACCTCGAACTCACGACAGACCTGCGGCCGCTGATCGTAGATCGTGCAGGCCATGCTGCCGCGGTCGAGCGCGGCGCACCAGCCATCTGCCAGCCGCGCCATGGTCCTGCCTCCCCACTCGTCGACGCGGATGAACGTCTCCGGCACGCCGGTGTCAGTCAACAACAGCACCTCGAGGCGGCAGCAGCAAGCATGGCAGGTCGTACAACTGACCTCATTGAGAGGGACATGGTCTGTCATGAGAAAAAAATCGATCAGGCAACGGTGACAAGAGAGATTGGGAGTGTATCAGCCAGGAAACCGTGGTTTTTCGCTGAGTACCGGGAAGTGTCCCAAGACGTGGGGGTACGGAGAAGTTTTCACGGGAGACAAGTGGCGATATGACTTTAAAGTCACTGGTTAGTTGATTACTTGTTGTGTTTTGACGCTGATCCCGCATCGATAAAAACCGCCCCGTTCTGCGAAGAAACAGGGCGGTCTCGTGTACGCGGTCGAGAGTCGTGACTAGTACTTGACGGAGCAGCCATAGGGCCGCGTGACAGCGTCCTCGATGGGCTGCCCGCCGGAGAGGGCGCTCAGTGCGACATCCACGTAATTTGTGGCGCGGGCAATGTCATCGGTGCTGGTGCTTGGAATGCTGTCGATACCACCCATGTAGACCAGCTTGCCTCCGGCATCGATGATGTACATGTGCGGCGTGGTCTTGGCGCCGTAGAGACGGCCGACCTCACCGCTTTCATCGAGTAACACCGCCGTGGGAGCCGCGTTGCGCGAGCTCGTCAGCGAGTTGGCTTCCTCAGCCGACACGTGGCCCTGCTTGCCGGGAGCGGAGGAGATGATCGAGAGCCAGACGATGCCCTTGCCGGTTGCGCTTTTCTGCAGCGCCTGCATGTTGCCGCTGTCGTAATGTTTGCGCACGTAGGGGCAGTCGTGGTTGGTCCACTCCAGCACCACCGTTTTTCCCCTGAAATCACTGAGCCTGTGTTCCTTGCCGCTGCTGTCGACAGCCGTGAAATCGGGTGCCGGTTGATCCACGCTCACGCGGGCGCTTGCCGCTGTGGAAAAGGTCGTGAAGAGAGTGAACAGGAAGATCCAGCTGACGCTGCGCCTGGTGATTGAAGTCATCATGATGTTCTTGCCTCGCTTGGTTGTTTTGCCTGTTGGGTTAAATCTGTTCCAGGGCATCGAGCACGATCCCCCTCGTCAGGATGTTCGGTAGTACGGTCACGTCGCCATCGGGATTGGATGGAAAGAGAAGATACAAGGGCACTCCGCTGCGGCCGTACTGCTCGAGCACGCGCGTGATCGCAGGATCGCGGTTCGTCCAGTCGCCCTTCATATAGACCACCGCCTGTTTGCGCAGTGCCGCCTGAATGTCGTCGGTCCCGAGCACCACCTTTTCATTGACGAGACAGGTGATACACCAGGCCGCGGTGAAGTTGATCAGCACGGGCGTACCCTCGGCGCGATAGCTGGCCAGTGCGCCCGCATCGTAGTTTTCCCACGCCTGGTCGGCTGTGCTGACGGCAGGTGTGGACGGCTCCAGTTTCCAGAGCAGCACGCCCATCATGCCGAGGACCAGGACGAGGGGAGCGACGGCCGACCGACCCCATGTGCCGCCGGCAAAACGCGCGTTCTGCCAGAACCAGAGTCCCAGCGCAATCAGGACCAGTGACAGCATGGCGTAGAGCAGGCTCTGCTGATCGACCTGC